>DATHJK010000396.1:0-5623 GCA_035316225.1 Pyrinomonadaceae bacterium | reverse complement strand
CATGAACGCCTGTGAAATGTTCGCCGAGTAAACCTTCCGAATCAAGAAGGGCGACGGGCGTGCGACCGTACTCTTCAAGACAGGAGGAAACTTCCGCGGGCTGCTCCGCGACGTGCATGTGCGCGGGCATCTTCCACAGCGCGGCATGGCGAATCACTTCGCGCAGGTAATCGAGCGGGACTGCGCGAACGCTGTGCGGCGCGACGCCGACCCGCGCCGTCTCCCGCTCAACCCCTCTGCCGATGTCGCTTCTTAATCTTTCAAGGTTTCGCAGGAAAATCTCCGGCTCGCTTTCGATAAAACGCTTCTGCCGCTCGTCCGGCTCTTTACGAAACCCGGCACGCGCATAGGCCACGCGCAGCAATGCTATTCGCAGCCCCACATCTTTCGCCGCGCGCATGACTTCTTTGCTCAATAGATTCGGATCATCGTAAGGCGTGCCGTCCGGCGCATGATGAAGATAATGAAACTCTCCGACCGATGTGATGCCGCTTAGAGCCATCTCAAGGAAAGCCATGCGCGATGCATCGTAAACATCTTCGGGCGCGAGCCTGGAAGCCGCCGCGTACATCATCTCGCGCCAGGTCCAGAAAGAGTCTTTCGTATTTTGTGTGCGATATTCGGTGCGACCGCGTATGACGCGCTGGAAGGCGTGAGAATGCGCATTGACCATTCCGGGCAGCATCGCTCGATTCTTCAAACGAATCACTCGACCAATGCCATCCGTGCCGCGCGTAAGCCGAAGGATGCGACCACGTTCGTCACAAATCAGAGCAAGGCCGCGCTCGAATCGTCCGCCCGTATAGATTACGTCGGGCAACCATGCCGTTTTCTCTACAGAGCTTTGGCTCAACTTTTCTGACCTGTCAGGTTAGTAAACTTCTCAAGTAGATCAACGAGTTGAACTGCGCGGCGCATTCCGTCTCTTTCTCTCTGCTATCCACTCGTTGACCTGTCTCTCAAGCACATCCAGAGGCACTGCGCCGGAACTGAGCGCTACATCATGATACTCGCGAACGTCGAATTCTGCGCCGAGTTCGCGCCGCGCACGCTCGCGCAATTCTCTGAATTTCAACTGGCCGATTTTGTAGGCGAGCGCCTGTCCCGGCATCGTGATGTAGCGATCAATCTCGTTTACTACGTCAAGCTCCTGCTTGGCCGCGTTTTCAAGAAAGAAGTTAATAGCCCTTTGCCTGTCCCAGTGGAAATAGTGCATGCCTGTATCAACTACCAATCGCACGGCGCGCCACATCTCGTAGGTCAACTGGCCGAACTTGGAATAAGGGTTGTCGTAGAGTCCCATGTCGTCGCCGAGCGATTCGGCGTAAAGTCCCCAGCCTTCCACGAAAGCTGTGTAGCCGCCGTAGCGACGGAAATTCGGAATCTCGCCTTGCTCCATAGCGAGCGCAATCTGAAGATGATGGCCGGGCACAGACTCGTGCAGAGTGAGCGCCATCATCTCGTATGTAGGTCTGGTCTCCGGCCTGTAAAGATTGACGAAGTAAGTTCCGGCGCGCGAGCCGTCGGCTGCGGGGCGACGATAATAAGCAGTCGTGGTGTCGGGCGCAATAGCGGCAGGGATAGGCTCTACGCCGTAGGGCATGCGCGGCAGAGTCTTGAAAACTTTTATTAGGTTCGGGTCAATGCGCTTCGCCATAGCCTGATAAGCCGCGAAAAGCTCTTCGGGAGTTTTGTAGTAGAAGCGCTGGTCTGTGCGCAGGAATTTGAAGAAGTCTTGCAGGCTGCCGTTGAAATGCAGTTGATCCATGATGGCCTGCATCTCGCCGCGTATGCGCCGCACTTCGCTCAGTCCAAGATCGTGAATCTGCTGCGGCGTCATGTCGGTCGTCGTAAACTCGCGCGCGAGAAATGCGTAAAGCTCTGCCCCGCGCGGCATCTGCCAGACGCCCACCTCATCGAACGAGGCGGGCAAGTATTCGTTCGTATAGAACGTCTGTAGCTTCTTGAAAGAAGGCACGACGCCCGAAGAGATTGCCTCACGCGCATCGCGCGTGAGTTCGTCGCGCGTAGCGGCTGAAATGTCCTGCGGAAAATTCTTGAAAGGTTTGTAGAAGAGGCTGTCTTCCGGGTTCGAGACTATCTGCTTCTCTATCTGCGCCGTCACGCGCTTCATCACAACTTTCGGCCACATCATATGCTCGCGCATGCCTTCGCGCATGAGCGCCATAGTCTGATCCATATAGACGGGGAAAGCTCGCAGGCGCGCCAGCCAGTCTGTGTAATCCTGCGCGGTGGTGAAACGAAGCTGGTCTCCAAGCTCGTTGTCGGTCTGTATGCCGCCGCGCTGGTTCAGAGGAAGAAGGTAGAGGTGAAACTCGTGCTCTTCAATATCGTTCTCTAAATTTCTCTTGAACAGGTCGTAGTTGATCTGATCCGGCTGCGATAGCTGCACACGGTTAATGCCTTTCAACCGTGCGAGCGTGGCTATAGTGTGCTCGTGGCGGCGGTTGATTGCGGCTATACTCAAATCAGTCCATCGGTCATTGAATCGGCGGTCTCCGAGCGCAGAGGCGCGCTCAGGATTCTCGCGCATCTCGTAGTCCCACTCTTCGTCAAAGAGCGCGTGCAAAGCTTTCGTCGCCGGAGCCGCGCCCGCCGCTCTTCTTTGAGCGCGAGAGTTTATTGTGGAGAAGGGAAAAGATGTGGAGAGCAGCAATAGAAGGCAAATTGCCAGACGCATACGAACCTCCAGTCGATCTGAATTATCGCGGGAAAGCTAAAGTGAGCGGCGGAGATAATACCACAAGGGATGAGGGATGAGGGCGGAGGGATGAATAAGAAGGAGTAACAGCGTCAACACGCAATTGGCTCAATCCATTTCATCCCTCATCCCTCCGCCCTCATCCCTTCCATCCCCCCTTCGGACGTGCATCGCCGGAAATATTTCGGGCATCTAAGGGAATATGAAGATCAAGACGGGGGATTTGAAAACTTACGCACGTTTTGCGCGCCAGCATGCGCGCCGCTTTCTTTCGCAAAAAGTAGCAGATTCGCGCAAGCCGATTGCCCTTGCTCCGCATAGACCTGAGCCGGGCAGTTGGAGCGACGACCGGCTAACGGTAGCATGGCTCGGTCATGCTACCGTGCTGATGAATTTTTACGGTACGTGGCTTCTGACAGACCCCGCGCTTCGACCGCACGTAGGCGTGAACGTCGCAGGCATAACCATTGGCCCACGCCGCCTTGTTCGACCGGCGCTTTCCATAAAAGAGTTGCCGCCGCTCGATGCAATTCTCGTTTCGCATTCGCACATGGATCACTGCGACATGGGAACGCTGCGACGCTTGCCGCGCGAGATGCATGCCGTTGTTCAGAAGGATAACCTCGATCTGGTGAAGCGCTTTCGACAGAAGACCGAGCTAGATTGGGGCGAGGCGGTAGAGATAAACGGCGCATCCATAGAAGCGATTGAAGTCAATCACTGGGGCGCGCGAACCTTAACGGACAGGCATCGCGGCTACGGCGGATTCCTGATAACAAAGAATGGCCGCGCCCTGGTCTTCGGAGGCGACACTGCGTACACGCGCGCCTTCTCGAAATTGCGCGACCGCTTACAAATTGATCTGGCCATTCTTCCAATCGGCGCTTACGACCCGTGGGTTCACGCGCACGCCAACCCGGAACAGTCCTGGGCTATGCGGCGCGAGATGGGCGCGCGTTACATTCTGCCGATGCATCACTCAACGTTTCGACTGAGCCGCGAGCCTGCGGGCGAACCCGTTGCGCGCCTGCTCGCTGCTGCCGGAGATGAAGACTGGCGCATCGCTTTGCGCGAGCCGGGCGAGACCTGGACTTTGCCGGAAGAGAACCGTTGGCTCGATAATGAGATTGAAGAAGCGACGGCCCAATTTCAGAATTAAGCAACAACCGCCGCATGCTGCCAGGCCATCTCAAATCCTGAAAGATGTAGCTCAACTCCTTAAAGATGTCTGATGCGGGTTCTAGGTTAACCTTTGAGGTGAGTGTGACGATGACGGAAACAATGCCTGCAATATTCTTCGGGCACGGCAATCCTATGAACGCGCTGCTTGCGAACGGCTACACGGAAAGCTGGGCCAACATAGGAGCAGGCATACCGCGTCCGCGCGCAGTGCTGTGCGTGTCCGCTCACTGGTATCTTCCGGGCACAGCGGTCACGGCCATGCCTGCGCCGCGAACCATACACGACTTCGGCGGCTTTCCGCGCGAGTTGTATGAAGTCAACTATCCTGCGCCCGGCTCGCCTGAGCTTGCGAGCCGCCTGCGCGATCTGCTCGCGCCGGTTCCTGTCGGTCTGGACATGGGCTGGGGACTGGATCACGGAACATGGTCTGTGCTCTGTCACGTCTTCCCCGAAGCAGATGTTCCAGTCGTGCAACTCAGCATAGACGAAACTCAGCCCGCCGCGTTTCACTACGAAGTTGGGAAGCGACTTGCGCCTTTGCGTGACGAGGGCGTGCTCATAGTGGGAAGCGGCAACCTCGTGCATAATCTTCACACTTATGCGTGGGGGCGTCACAAGGTCGAGCCGTTCGACTGGGCTGTGCGATTTGAAGAGCGTGCGCGCCAATTGCTGCTCGCGCGCGACCACGCGCCGCTCGTCAACTACGAGTCGCTGGGTCGTGATGCTCTGCTCTCTGCGCCGACGCCGGATCACTATTTGCCGCTCATCTACATAATCGCCCTGCAACGAGAAGGCGAGCAGGTCACATTCCCTGTAGAAGGATTCGACGGCGGCTCGATCTCAATGCTCACGGTCCGAATCGGATGAGTGGAGCGCTCGCGCCGTATAAGAGGAAATGAGGGTTGGGTGAAAGGATAAGTAACTCGCTTCATTCTGTCTTGAAGCGCCAATCCAGCAGTTCCGGCCCTTCATGATCGCCCGGAACGCCTTCAATTCTAAAGCGAATGTCAGGGTAATGCCGTATATGATTTCCGAGGGCGTCCTGTACCTGTATATATTCGCATCTATATTCGCCCGGAATGGTCTCCTTCTTGATCTGTATCGTCAACTCGACTGTGGCATCAGTTCGGCCTTCCCCATCCCCTATTAACAGTATGATCCCGTTTACAGGTTGAGTTCCTGTGCTGCACCGATTGAACAGAGCCGCCGTATAACCTATGCCGCTCTTATCTCGCAACTTGAGTTCAAGACGCAAAGTCTCACCGAGCGTATATGTCTCCATAAGTATTTACCTCGTAACTCTTGAAGATTCATAAATCGGCGCACTGGAATTCTTACTCGTTGGAATCGGTTATTAAAATAACGTCGCTGGAGTTAGTAACGCGGGTGTAAAGAAGCTTGTTCCCGTTTGGCGACCAGGCGAAGCTGTCTATGTACTCGGACTTTAAGAAGGTTAGCTGTTTTGGCGGCCCCCCGCTTACAGGCTGTTGCCAGATGTTTGAAGCGCTGGTATGCCTGTCCAGATATAATAAAGACTGGCCGTCAGCCGTCCAGTGGCCGGTCGAGAGAGTATTCAACTTCTGCTCAAAGATTTTCACAGGAGTCCCGCCGTCGAACGGGATGATTGATAAGTGAAGACGGCTGTCTTGATCATCCCAGTAATAACAAGCAATTAACTTCCCGTCTGGCGATACATCCATATTGAAGGAATATTTATTA
>DATHJK010000395.1:0-8805 GCA_035316225.1 Pyrinomonadaceae bacterium | reverse complement strand
ATACTGAGGATTTAAGGTTTGCCGTTTAACCCGTGCAGTATATTCCCTCGCGCCGTGGAATCAAGAAATATTTGAAGAGTCGGATAGGATGAAGCGAATTGTGAATCGCTCTATTCTATAGAAGATAAGAAATTGTCCGGGACAGGCTTGACAAAGACGGACTCAACCTTTATTATACAGCTACGCTCAGCAGCCGAAAACTCACCTGTTTCCTCGAAAGAGCTTTCGGCTCCGATGCGTTAACCTTGTGATTTTTCAAGTAGTTGAATGAAGGAGGAATTTGTCATGGCTATTGTTCGCTACGACCCGTTCCGCGACCTTAGAACGCTTCAGGATGAAGTCAACCGCCTTTTCTCAAGCAATCTTTCGCGCACTTTCGACGACGAAGGCATTGCGCGCGGCGCATGGTTGCCCAGCGTGGACATCTACGAGAACAAGGATCAGATTGTGCTCGAAGCAGAGTTGCCGGGCATGAACCGAGAGGATTTCGACCTGACGGTTGAGAATAACGTTATCACTTTGCGCGGCGAGCGCCGCTTCGAGAAGAAGGACGATTCCGATAACTATCATCGCGTGGAGCGCTCCTACGGCTCGTTCACGCGGTCGTTCACGCTGCCGCAGACAGTAAACGCGGAGGGCGCTACCGCCGAGTACCGCAACGGCGTTCTGCGCGTTACGCTGCCCAAGCGCGAAGAGGTCAAGGCTCGCCGCATAGAGGTTGGCGGCGAAAGCAACGAGGCACGCTCTACTAAGACAATAGAGGCGAAGGCCGAGAACACACAGAACGAGAACGAAGCCACGCCGAAGAAGGCCATGAGTGGCAGGTAAAGGCAGTGATGAGTGATGAGTGATAAGAAAGAGCCAGAAAGCTTTTCTCTTATCACTTATCACTATTCACTTATCACTTATCACGATATTTATGCGTTTAGATCGTTTCACACTGCGCGGTCAGGAAGCAATCCAGACAGCGATTGAGCTGGCCGAGCGCAACCAGAATCAACAAGTCGAACCGGAACATCTGCTTCTTGCGATGCTTGAGCAGGCAGAGGGGACTGTGCGCCCCATCCTGGGCAAGCTGGGCGTGAACGTGCAGGTTGTCCTTAATGATGTGCAGGCGGCAATCGCGCGCTTTCCAAAGGTACAGGGCGGGCAGCAATATTTCAGCCCGCGCATCACGCAGGTTTTCACTGCGGCGCAGAAGCAGGCGGAAAGCATGCAGGACGAGTACGTCTCGACCGAGCATCTTCTGCTGGCTGTTGCCGGCGAAAAAGAGGGCGATTCGGGAAAGCTTCTGCGCCAGCATGGCGTGAAGCGCGAAGACCTTCTGAAAGTCATAGAGCAGATGCGCGGCGGCGTTCGCATCACCGACCAGAACGCAGAAGAAAATTATCAGGCGCTCTCAAAGTATGCAAAAGACCTTACAGACCTTGCGCGCCAGGGCAAGCTTGATCCTGTAATAGGCCGCGACGACGAGATTCGTCGCACGATTCAAGTTATCTCGCGCCGCACGAAGAACAATCCCGTTTTGATTGGCGAGCCGGGCGTAGGCAAGACCGCAATCGTTGAAGGATTGGCACAGAGAATTGTTTCAGGTGATGTGCCTGATACGATCAAGAACAAGCGGCTTGTCGCGCTAGACCTCGGCTCAATGCTAGCCGGAGCGAAGTATCGTGGCGAGTTTGAAGACCGTCTTAAAGCTGTTCTCAAAGAGATTGAGAAATCGCAGGGGCAGATAATTCTGTTCATTGACGAACTCCACACGATCATTGGCGCTGGCGCTGCCGAGGGCGCGATTGATGCTTCTAACATGTTGAAGCCCGCGCTGGCTCGCGGCGAGTTGCGTTGTGTCGGCGCAACCACCTTGAACGAATACAAGAAGCACATCGAAAAAGATGCTGCGCTTGAGCGTCGCTTTCAGCCAGTCTTTGTGGGCGAGCCTACGGTTGAAGATACGATTGCTATTTTGCGCGGACTGAAAGAGCGCTACGAAGTGCATCACGGCGTTCGCATAAAGGATTCTGCGATTGTCGCCGCAGCGACTCTATCGAATCGCTACATCACAGACCGCTTCCTGCCCGACAAGGCCATTGACCTGATTGACGAAGCTGCGTCGCGCCTGCGAATCGAGATTGATTCTCTTCCCGTTGAGATTGACGTTGTTGAGCGCGAGATCACTCAACTTGAAATCGAGCGACAGGCTTTGCAGCGCGAGACCGATCAGGCGTCGAAAGCCAGGCTACATGAGATCGAGCAGCGCATCGCAGACCTTAAAGAAAAATCTTCCGGCATGAAGGCCAAGTGGAAAAGCGAGAAGGAGATTATAGAGCGCATACGCAAGGCCAAAGAAGAGATTGAGCAACTGAAGATTCAGGCGGAACAGTACGAGCGCGCGGGCGATTACGGCAAGGTTGCAGAGATTCGCTACGGAACAATCGTCGCCCTTCAGAGTCAACTCGACGCGGATCAGGCCAAGCTCGCAGAGATGCAGACGGACGGCGTGATGCTGAAGGAAGAAGTTGACGAGGAGGACGTTGCCGAAGTTGTGGCGCGTTGGACTGGCATTCCGGTCACCAAGATGCTCGAAGGTGAGATGCAGAAGCTTGTCACCATGGAAGAGGGGCTTGGACGGCGCGTAATTGGTCAGGACGAAGCGTTGACCGCAGTTGCGAACGCAGTTCGGCGCGCCCGCGCAGGGCTTCAAGACCCGAATCGCCCAGTCGGCTCGTTCATATTTCTTGGCCCAACCGGCGTCGGTAAGACCGAGACGGCGCGTGCTCTGGCGGAATTTCTTTTCGACGACGAGCGCGCGATGATTCGTCTGGACATGTCCGAGTATATGGAGAAGCATGCGGTCGCGCGCATGATTGGCGCGCCGCCGGGCTATGTGGGCTACGAGGAAGGCGGGCAATTGACGGAAGCCGTTCGGCGTCGCCCGTACAGCGTCGTTCTCTTCGACGAGATTGAGAAGGCGCACCCGGATGTTTTCAACGTGCTGCTACAGATTTTAGATGACGGGCGCTTGACCGACTCGAAAGGTCGCACGGTTGATTTCAAGAACACCGTGTTGATTATGACCTCTAACTTAGGCTCGCGCGAGATTCAGGATGTGCAGGATGACGAGAAGCAGGTGCGCGAGGCCGTGCTTGAAGTCCTGCGCGAGCATTTCAAGCCGGAGTTTCTGAATCGCATTGACGATATAGTCGTCTTCCACCAATTGTCGCGCGAGCAGATCAGCCAGATCATTGACGTGCAGTTGGAGAGATTGCGCGTGATGCTGGCAGAGCGTGACATCCAACTTGTGCTGGATGATTCGGCACGAAAACTTCTGGCGCGCGAGGGCTATGATCCGACCTACGGGGCGCGGCCATTGAAGCGCGCGATTCAAACGCTCATTCAGAACCCGCTCGCTGTGAAACTGCTTCGCGGCGAGATCACGCCCGGCCAGACCGTGCGCGTCTCAGCCGACGGCGACCAGATGAAGTTCACGACCGAAGCAGCGGTCGCAGCAGCGTAATTGAAGGGATGAGGGCGGAGGGATGAGGGATGAAATGGGTTGAGCCAATTACGTGTTGACGCTTTAACTCCTTCTTATTCATCCCTCATCCTTCATCCCTTAAAGGCTATGGCGAAGAGTTGGGACCCACTGCGCGATCTACTTTTGTTGCAGGATCGCATGAACCGTTTATTCGATGATGCGACGCAGCGTCGCGCACAGGGTGGCGCGCAAAGTGAGCCGCGCGATTTCGAGCGCGCTGATTGGAGTCCGGCGTCGGATGTTTACAACCGCGAGGGCGAGTATTCAATTCAGGTTGATCTGCCGGGCATCGAACGCTCGTCGCTTGACATAAGCCTTGAGGACGACCGGCTGATGATTCGCGGCGAGCGAAAAGTAGAAGGTGAAGCGGAACGCAATATTGAACGTCCGCACGGACGCTTTCTTAAAAAATTCGGCCCGCTGCCTTCCGATATAGATAGCAAGGCCATCAAAGCCGAATACAAAGACGGCGTGCTCACTTTGCGTTTACCGAAACGCAAAGAGCAGAAGTCGCGCCGCGTTGAGATAAAGGTTTCGTAAATGGTAAATAGTGAATAGTGACCGAAGCCTCGCTATCCTTGACCATTTACTATTTCCCATTCACCATTCATTGACATGGTATTTCGTAGCAAAAAGAAGAGGGAGCAGATGCAGGAGAACAGGGTGTCCGGGGAGGAAGAGGCGCGTTCGCAGGAATCCAGGGCTGAGGAGATTCGCGTACACGACCGCCGTCGCATCAATCTGGATGAATTAAGCGGGGAAGGCAGGAACGATTCGGGCGCGGCGGAAGAAGCGCCGAGTTTGAAGCCTTCCTATGTTGAAGAATTGGAAGCGCGTGCGCGTGCGGCTGAGCAGAAGGTCGCCGATGTGCAATCGCGCTTCGAGCAGCTTCGAGCGCAGTTGCAGCGCGAGACGGACGAGACGCGCCAGCGCCTTAATCGCTCTGCCGAAGAACGCGCGCGGCGTGAGCGCGCAGATTTCATAGCAACGCTTCTGCCCGTCGCAGACAATCTTCAGCGCGCGCTTCAGGCGGCGGAGCAGAGCAGTTCATTCGACCCTTTATTGAACGGCGTGCGCGGCACGCTCAATCAGTTCGAGAGCGCGCTTGTGGCTGCTGGCGTCGAGCCTGTTACATCCGTCGGCGCGAAGTTCAATCCTGAGATGCATGAAGCCGTAGATACAATCGAAGTCGAACCGGAGCGCGACGGCACTGTGACGGCTGAGTACAGTTGTGGCTACAAGATAGGCGACCGCCTGCTTCGTCCTGCGCGCGTGCAGGTGGGAAGAGCCAGAGCGGGAGCAAAACAGGCGGGAGAATAAAAACAGTAGACCTAAATTCAGGGGTCGGAAGCCAGCAGGAGAGCAGTTACTCTTTATTCCGGCTTCAGACTCCTGGCTACTGAATTCACAAGGAGAAAAAGTGGCAGCGAAAGATTTGAAGTTCAGGGAAGATGCGCGGAGCGCTATGCTTAAGGGTGTTAACACGCTGGCGAATACTGTGCGCGTTACGCTTGGGCCAAAAGGGCGGAACGTCGTGTTGGGCAGAAAGTTCGGCTCACCTTTGATTACCAAAGACGGCGTGACGGTTGCGAAAGAGATCGAGCTGGAAGACAGGTACGAGAACATGGGCGCGCAGATGGTGCGCGAGGTCGCAACGAAGACCAACGACACGGCTGGCGATGGAACTACTACGGCGACTGTGTTGGCGCAGGCGATTTTCCGCGATGGCGTTAAGAACGTGACGGCGGGCGCGAACCCTATGTCTTTGCAGCGCGGCATTCAAATGGCTACCGAACGGGTTGTCAAAGAGCTTGAGCGCATGTCGAAGAAAGTGAAGGGCAAGGAAGACCTTGCGAGCGTCGCAAGCGTGTCGGCTAATAACGACCGCCAGATAGGCGAGCTTGTCTCGGAAGCTATGGATCAGGTGGGCAAGGACGGCGTGGTCACTGTGGAAGAATCGCGCACCATACAGACCGAGTTGGACATTGTAGAAGGAATGCAATTCGACCGTGGCTATCTCTCGCCCTACTTCGTCACCAACGTTGACCGTATGGAGGCCGTTCTGGAAGAGCCGCTGATTCTGCTTCACGAGAAGAAGATTGCGGCGATGCGCGATCTGCTGCCTGTGCTTGAGCAGGCTGCCAGCCAGGGTCGCTCGCTTCTCATCATCTCTGAAGATGTAGAAGGAGATGCGCTCGCAACTCTCATCGTCAACAAGCTGCGCGGAACTATAAAGGTCTGCGCTGTTAAAGCCCCGGCTTTCGGCGACCGTCGCAAAGCCATACTTGAAGATATAGCTATCTTGACGGGCGGGCGCTTGATTACGGAAGACCTCGGCATAAAGCTTGAGAACGTTCAGGTCAACGATCTGGGTTCGGCAAAGCGTGTGATTGTTGACAAAGAGAATACGACGGTTGTCGAGGGCGCTGGCAGCGCGAAAGCTATTCAGGGTCGCGTGGCTGCCATCAAAGCGCAGATTGAAGAGACCACATCGGATTACGACCGCGAGAAGTTGCAGGAAAGACTGGCAAAGCTTGCGGGCGGAGTTGCGGTGATTAGAGTCGGCGCGGCGACCGAGACCGCTATGAAAGAGATAAAGATGCGCGTGGAAGACGCGCTGAACGCAACGCGCGCAGCGGCGCAGGAAGGCATTGTGCCGGGCGGAGGCGTCGCACTGCTGCGCGCTGCGAAAGCGCTGGATAAACTCGAAGACGATGATGCGGACGTGATGACGGGTATACGGCTCGTCCGGCGTGCGCTGGAAGAGCCGCTGCGCCGCATTGCCGAGAACGCAGGGATAGAGGGCGCGATTGCAGTAGGCCGCGTCGAAGAATCAAAAGGCGCTAAAGGGCTTAACGCTGCTACGGGCGAGTACGAGGATTTGGTCGCGGCTGGCATCATTGACCCTACGAAAGTGGTGCGGACTGCGCTGCAAAACGCAGCGTCAATCGCCGGTCTTCTGCTGACAACGGACGCGGCGGTGACGGACGCGCCTGAGCCTAAAAGGGCTGCGCCTGCTATGCAGGGTGGCGAAGATTACGACTACTAAAAAGCAGTAAATGGTAAATAGTGAATGGTAAATGGCGAAAGGCCTCGGGCTTTTTCCATTTACCATTCACTATTTTCTATTCACCAAATTAACTGGCAAGGAAATTGCTGGTGTGATGTATGGTATAGTGGTGATGCACCGAAACGCAACGGTGCGCTCCCGCCTCGCATCTAATTCCAGGGTTAGTTCGATTGATAATTTCGGAGCGATTGAAAATTCGTTTGACGAGAAGAAACATGCTCGTCAAACATTTGTCACTCTCGTGACGTTTAAAAGGTTAGTTGAATCGCTCTCTTAACAGTTTTGAATAAAGAAAAAGATGATAGACCTAGGAGCATACAAAGATAAGTTCGGCGATAGCGGCCAGCGCATTCTTGAGCAGGCGCTCAGCGAGTCGCGACGCCGCGATCAGAACTACGTTTCTATAGAGCACATCATTCATGCGCTCGCCACGGAAGAAACAGACCTTTTTAATTCAGCCATGCGCGATCTTCATCTTGACCCTCGCTCAGTCAAGATGAGTATCGAAAAGCGTCTCGAAATGAGTCGGCAGCATGTCGGCAAAGGATTCAAAATCGCCCCCGATACAACCGATCTCTTCAAGCGAGCGATGGAACGCGCGCGAGCGCAGGGGCGTCGCACGATTGAAGCGACAGATATTTTTCTCGCTCTCTCCCAGGATGAAAGAGGATTGTTCGTCGAGATGTTGAGAAACCTCGGCGCGAACCCGGAGGCTGTTGTGGAGAACGTAAGAGCGCGCGTGTTCATACGCGAACAGGAGGAAGAGCAGTATAAGAAGAAGTTCGAGCTGCCTCCTTACCTGAAACATTTCGGGGTCTCTTTGAATCGCCTTGCCCGACAGGACAAACTGCCGCCTACCATTGGGCGCGAGCAGGAGATTCAGCAGATGATAGAGATTCTCTGTCATCGCGAGCGGGCGAATTCGCCCATGCTTGTGGGAGAGCCGGGCGTAGGCAAGACTGCGGTGGTCGAAGGGCTTGCCAGAATGATCGAGCTTGAGCCTGAGAAAGTTCCAGCCCGTTTGCGCGGCTCGCACGTCGTGCAGTTGCAGATGGGCGGACTTGTCGCGGGCACTATGCTGCGCGGCATGTTCGAGGAGCGCATCAAAGGAATCATTGACGAGGTGAAAGAGCGCGACAATCTCATCCTCTTCATTGACGAGGCGCACACGATCATAGGAGCCGGCGCTGCGCTGGGGACTTCGAGCGATGCAGCAAACATGTTCAAGTCTGCGCTCGCGCGCGGCGAGATGCGTATCATAGGCGCGACGACCCTGACGGAGTACAAAGAGTACATAGCGGAAGATGAAGCGCTGGCGCGCAGGTTTCGACTTGTGAAAGTTGACGAGCCATCGCTGACCGAGACTCGTGAAATTCTGCTGGGCTTGCGCCCACGTCTTGAGAAGAACTATTCGGTGACCATCTCGGACGATGCCATCAATACGGCGCTTGAGATGGCTCCGAAATACATACGCAACCTTCATCTGCCTGATAAGGCAATCGGCTGGCTGGACACGGCTGCCGTTAAGGTCGAGATTAACGAGCCGCACACGCTCATAGTCAAACCCGAGCACATCATCGAAGTCATCTCGCAGGAATCTCGCATCCCGCGCGACATGATCTTCCGCGACACGAACGACCGCTTCGCCAACATGGAGCCTGATCTATCGAAGCGCGTCATAGGGCAGAAGGAGGCCATCAAGGCTGTGGGTCAACGGCTGCGTCTGAACAAGGGGCCGCTCAAGGAGAGCCACTACAAGCCGGACGGCGTGCTTCTCTTTCTGGGGCCTACGGGCGTTGGAAAGACTGAACTGGCTAAGGCAGTCGCGGAATTCATGTTCGGCGATGACGAGAAGATGGTTCGCATAGACATGTCCGAATACCAGGACGGAACCATAGGCATAGAGAAACTCATAGGCATGCCGCGCGGAATCGTAGGCAGCGAGCGAGGCGGGATTCTCACAGAGCAACTAAGAGAGAATCCGTACACGGTTCTTCTGCTCGACGAAGTTGAAAAGGCTTCGCCGACATTGATGAACCTCTTCCTTCAGGCTTTCGATGAAGGATGGCTCACGGATGGGCGGGGGAAGAAAGTTTATCTCTCCGACGCCATAGTGATTATGACTTCAAACCTCGGCTCGGAGAGTTTTAAGAAGTACGAGAAGCCTCTGGGCTTCGGGACGAAGACGCTGGGCGACGTA
>DATHJK010000394.1:0-3669 GCA_035316225.1 Pyrinomonadaceae bacterium | reverse complement strand
TTACTCCGATGACCGTGTACTTCTCGCCGTTGAGCAGTATGTCACGGCCTACGACGCTGCGCTCGCCGCCGTAACGGCTCTGCCAGAGACCGTGGCTGATGATCGCCACCTTGTTCGCGCCGGGTCTATCTTCCTCCGCTGTAAATGTGCGCCCCAGCGCTGGACTCACGCCTAATAGCGAGAAGAAATTCGCCGTCACGCCGTAGGCATTAATCTTTTCCGGCTCGCCGTCGCCCGTGAGATTGTAGCTACGCAGGTCTAGCGCTGTAATGTCGGTGAAAGACTGATTCTGCTCCCTCCAATCGGCGTAGTTGCCGACCGCAACTGTGTCATGCGGAGCGCCGGGTTCGGCTTCCCAAACCATCACCAGACGCTCAGGCTCGCTGTAAT
Organism: Pyrinomonadaceae bacterium; assembly: GCA_035316225.1. GTDB lineage: Bacteria > Acidobacteriota > Blastocatellia > Pyrinomonadales > Pyrinomonadaceae > 3-1-20CM-3-53-8. The sequence goes on along the minus strand of DATHJK010000394.1, from coordinate 3,279 downwards.
TCAGCGGTCTGAACAGCACTGCGCTGACCAGACTGAAGATGGCTGTATTCGCGCCTATACCGAGGGCCAGTGTGGCGACGGCCACTGTCGTGAAACCGGGGCTGCGACGCAGCATGCGTAGGGCGTAACGAAGATCCCTTATCAGATTTTCCAGGGCTGGGACACCTCGACGGTCTCTATATTTTTCTTTGGTCGCTTCGACGCCGCCGAATCTAATGTGTGCGTCGCGGCGCGCCTCTTCGGGAGTCATGCCGGATCGCAAATTGTCTTCGATGTGCATCTGGAGATGGGCTTCCAACTCCTCTGCCAACTCGCGGTCACGCCGTTCCTTATTAAATAATCCGCCCAGGCGCATGAGCCAGGCGCGGAGTCGTCTTGCAATCATGAAAGCTTCTCCTCAGGAGATAGGAAGCGTGCGAGGATAGCGGTTGTTCGTTCCCATTCCCGCGTCTCTCGTTCCAGCTTCTTCCGACCCGCCCGCGTGAGCCTGTAATACTTAGCCTTGCGATTGTTGTCCGACACACCCCACTCGGAAGAGATGAACCCCTCCTGCTCCAACTTCAACAGCACCGGATACAGTGTGCCATGGTTAATTGATAACAGGTGGTCACTGGTCTGCTCGATCCGGCGACCAATACCATAGCCGTGTATTGGCCCCATCATCTCCAGGCTCTTCAATACCATTAAGGCGAGAGTGCCTCGCCAGACATCGGATGTATCACTCATAATCCTCCTATGGGCAACCAATAAGAGTATGTCACACTCCCTATGGGAAAGCAATAGGAATGTTCAATCCGGGGAAATATGGGATGCTCACATGGTCTTGAAGTAGGCTAAAAGCTTGTGACCGAACATCTCAACGAAGCTTGGAAGGAGTTGAAGTTTGTACGAAAAGAGAAACGAGGCTCAAGTTTAAACTTGAGCCTCGTTACAATAAGACTGATTCCAAAAGCGGGCGACGGGAGTCGAACCCGCAACCCTTAGCTTGGGAAGCTAATGCGCTACCATTGCGCCACACCCGCATGAAGAACGAAGATGAAGGATGAATGCGGAAGGATGAATTTTCCCGTAAGCACTCATCTTATCAATTGCATTTCAAAGATAATCAAGCCTGAGGTCTGCTGTCAAATTGTTCGGTATATGAAAGACCGGATACGGAAATTATCCCGCGCTCTCAACCAGTTGTTTGATTACGCTGCCCAGTCTTGCCGTGTCCTCAGGTTTGCGAAGGCACCCTTGCGCGCCAGCCCTTGCAGCTTCCTCTTCGTCCAGAAGGTCTGCGTAGGCCGTGTAGAGAAGAATCGGCGTTTGCCGGTCGAAGCTGCGAATCTCGCGGCAGAGTTCCAGACCGTCTTTGTCCGGCAATCCAATGTCCAGAAGAATCAGGGCGAATGAGTTATTGCGCGCCTGTGTTATCCCCTCATCGGCGGTGCGAACGCCCACGACACGAAAGCCTTCATGCTCAAGACTGAACTCCACCAGATCGCGCGTGTCCGAAGTGTCTTCGACGAAAAGTATCTCTTTGCTTGCCATAGTCTCTAACGAAAGATAGAGCGCTAACGCTTTCGCGCCCGAACCCTCGGCTCGTTACCTTTTAATGTACCTTTCCATAAGATCGGACCAGCGCCCCTGCGCCTTCAAGATAAGCTCGCAAACCTCTCGCACTGCGCCGAAGCCGCCCGGCAATTGCGTGACGTAATGCGCAGCCGCGCGCGTCTCTTCAACCGAGTCTGCGACCGCAACGGCCAACTCAGAGCGCAGCATCAACGGTATATCCGTCACGTCATCGCCGACGAAAGCGACTTCGGATTCTTCTACGTTGGCCTCTTTCAGAATTTCGTCGAACGCTTCCGTCTTGTTCAACGCGCCCTGATGAACGTACTTGATTCCTAAATCGGTCGCACGCATCACTACAGCGCGTGACGTGCGGCCAGAGATGATGCCTGAGATGAGACCTGCGCGGTGAAAGAGCACAAGGCCGTGACCGTCGCGCACGTGAAAGCTTTTCTTCTCATCGCCGCTTTCAAGCAGCTCTATGCGCCCGTCCGTCAAAACGCCGTCGCAATCCATCAAGAGCAGCTTGATGCGAGCAGCGCGTCGCTCAATCTCCCTGAGATGCTCCATCGCTTAATGAACTTCAAACTGTTCGATTGACTCAAGCTTCCACGCGCCGCCGATTCGCGCGAGCACAAGTACGGCAGTGCCGGAGCCTTGCGAGCCGAACTGCTTGGCCGTAATGCCGACATCTGCGGCAACGTGGTTGGCGTCTAATTGTTCTGTGCGAACCACTCTAGTCTGCCAGATTTCGGGCGCACCGCCAATGATGCCTTTAACGAATTTCACCATTTGTCCCGGAACGATGACGGCATCAAGTCCGGCCTTGCCGCCGGTCTTTATCACCTGATCTAGCTGCGTGATGAAGGTTCGCGCGGATTCGTCAACGGCGGGGGCGCTGTTGGCTGCGGCCTCAGCCTTTATCCTTCCCGCTCGCGCAGTAAGATTAGAAGCGTATTCAGCGTCTGTGCGAACTGCCTCATTGTATCGTCTGACCGCTTCAGCCGCCTGCCCTCTGCGCAAAGCGATCTCCCCAAGCCCTATATTGGCCCATGCGAGCGCAACGGAGGTCGGAAGCGGATCGTCCAGCAGCGATTTGAACTCTCGCTCAGCCTCGTCAAGCTTGTTTTGGCCCAGAAGCGCGCGCCCAAGAGCTAGATGCGCCTCCTGCATGTGAGGATAGCGCGCAGTGATGGAGCGAGCATTCGCTTCCGCCTGCGCAAATTCCTGGCGCGCGAATTGTTGAGTTATCTCGCTCAACACTTCTTCTGGAAGCTTTGCATGCGGCTGTACGTCGTTGGAGTAATCCACCTGCGGGTAGATTTTTTCAGGGTCAATCTCGGCGCGAACAATGCGCGACGAACTGTTGAAGACCGCTTCCCCGAAGCTTCGCCCCTGTACAGTTGCCTGAGTAGTAACGCTCTGCCCGCTCTCAGTTGTTCCTATGACCGTCACAGTCACGTCCAGTTGGCCCAGATTGCGCAGCGCAGAAACCCACTGCGCCCCGCGCTGCACAGGCATGCCTATCATCAGGTCTGTGTCCGTGGGCTGATCCAGTTCCTGATTCAGAACTGTTTTCAGAGTTGCGCCGCCGCGCTCTGCCAGAGCTGCGCGCAACGACCTTAGATTCAAGCCCGCGAGGTCGCTGCTTCCCGTCTGAAGCTGAGACTTCAATACCCCCATGAATGCTTCGTGACCCAGAGCGCGGTCAACCAGACGCCACAC
>DATHJK010000393.1:0-5000 GCA_035316225.1 Pyrinomonadaceae bacterium | reverse complement strand
GGTTGGTGTGCAATATGACCCCGCTCGCGTTAATAACCCGCCGAAGCCCCGTAGCCTTCTCCCTTGCACTCGCTTCTTCGAGTTTTCGCTCGGCCTCGGCCAACAGCGCTTCGCGTGAATAGTCGCCGTTCGTCTCTTCTTCGCGTGATGATTCTGCCAGAAGTTTTGTGCGCATCTCGTCAGTTACAGCGCGTGCCATCTCGGTCAACCTCTGTGACCCGATTGATTCAAGGAGCGCACGCGCCCCGCCCGTTCGCAGCAGCGCATCAACAGAAGGAAGCGCACGCAGCAGCTTCTGTTTCGACATATCTTGATCGGTCATATGATTTATTCGCGGTTGAGACTCTTATCCTCAGCCCAGCATATTCTTTTTCGCTCGAAAGAATCAACGAAGCGGCGGGAACGGGCGAGGCGAAAGGAGGAAGGATGAGAAAAGAGCTATATCAACGTGAATGCTATTTTCCCCGCTTCCCAGACTTATGCTTTCATCCCCGGTTCTTGAGCTTACTTTTACTCTTCTTCCTGGAAAATCACGGTTTGTCCTTGAAAAACTTTGTTGACACAAGGTTCTGAAACCGCCTAGACTGAAATTTGAGGCCGCTTTCGGGCGGTGATTTGCTATAGAAGGAGCTTAGGTCTGTAGTGGGAATACGCGATAACAAATTAATTCGTTCGGCTCAACTCAGGACTAAGCACCTGACAGGCGCTGATGTGCCGCCGAGCATAGACGATCAACTCACGCGCCTGGAAGACGACATACGCCGGCTCAAGATAGAGTTTGACATCTACTTCAACGGCGGCGCGCGCCGCCCGCCCTATGACACAAGGAACCGCGTAGAGACCATGATCAAGCGGTTGGGGGATGACCGCACTCTCACATTTGCGCAGCGCTATCGCTACAACACTCTGGCCTCGCGCTACACTGCATTTCGAGAGATGTGGCGTCGAACGATGCAAGGGCGCGAAGAAGGGCGCGACGCGGTTTCGGCTGCGCGTGCCGCTGCACATGCGGAAGCCATACGCGAGAGCGCCCCTTCCATATTCGTCTGCGACAACGCATACATGGATGTTGAGACCGTCAGAAATCTTTTCGATGCGCTGATCGAGGCCAAAATGAAATGCGGCGAATCAACGGAAGACCTTTCATTTCCGCGCTTTCATCACCTGATTGCCGTCAAGACGGATAACTTGAAAGAACGGCTGAGTTGCGAGCGAGTGCGCTTTTCAGTTGACATCTCGGACGGTAGAGTTCAGTTCAAGGCCAGAGGGGAAGACAAGGAAGAGTGATAAGTGATGAGTGATGAGTGATAAGAAAGAGAAGAAGTCAGAAGTCAGAAAATTAAAGCTTTTACATTCTGGCTACTGACTCCTGTATCATGTCTTCTGCTTTCTCTTATCACTTATCACTCATCACTTATCACTTACAAAGAAAGGCGACCTCAAATTTAAGAGGTCGCCTTTCTTTGTTCTTGCGCTTTCCGGCCAATACCGGAAGCGGTCAGTGGCTTTGCTTGCGCGCGAAGCCCGGGGGGAGACTACACCTTTATCACCTTTTCGGCCTGCGGTCCCTTCGGACCCTGCGTGACTTCAAATTCGACCGTTTGGCCTTCTTCCAAAGTCTTGAAGCCGTCGCCCTGAATGGCGCTGTAGTGAACGAAGATGTCCGAAGAGCCTGGCTGTTCGATAAATCCGTAGCCCTTCGAGTTGTTAAACCACTTGACCTTACCGGTTATTCTAGACATAACTAACGAATCCTCCTAACGATTCGAAAAAGCTAAGGCGGGAAAGTCTTTTGGAGAACTTCCGCGCCGACTTTAGGTTAATGCTTGTGAGCCGGACGCGCTTTTTGTTGGGGCGCTAAACCGAAGACTTCACCAGCTAAGACAAAACTACGTTGCGAGTGGAGGCACGCTAGGGGCGCGAAACCACTCGAACGCAGCGTTACAACAAAAAACTGAAACTCATGACTTGTTAGCGTTTACAGTTCGACATGCGGGGGCGAGCTATTTTGGTGTTCCCTGCATTACAAAACGAAGGCGCATACTAAGCGAAACGTTTTCGCCCTGTCAAGCGAAAAAACTCACAAAAGTCGGGGAAAGCGCGCATTTTGTAAGGGCAGGGACAAGTCCTCTGCCAGTTGTTAAATAAAATATCAAGTAGCTTTTATTCTTCTATTCGGGCAGAGGGCAAGTCCTCTACCCCTGCATCAGGCCGCCGCGCGACGCGCGGGCATGTCGTGTATGTCCAGTTCTCTGAGGATGTAGCCAGCGCCTCCGAACTTATCAACGAGAAATAGCACGTAGCGTATATCAACCGAGATGGCGCGCTGTTTTGCTTCGTTGTAGAAGAATTCGTTGCCGAGTCCTTCGTAGTTTCCGTCGAAGACTATGCCGACCTGCTCGCCCCGACCGTTCATAATAGGGCTGCCTGAATTGCCGCCGATGATGTCCAGTGTGGAAAGGAAATCAACCGGAACGTCCGCGCGGTCGGGCAATGCGTACGGGCCAAAGTCGTGCGCTTTGTAAAGTTGCTTCAATCTTTCTGGAACGTCGAAAGGCTCGCGCCCTGTATCTTTCTCAATAACGCCCGACAGAGTTGTGAACGGTTGATAGACAATGGCCTCGCGCGGGACGTAGCCTCGCACTTCGCCGTATGTGAACCGAAGCGTGCGATTGCCGTCCGGGTAGAACTTAACATTACGCATCTCGCTCATGCCTTCAATGAGAAGAGGCCGCCAGCGCGCGAGCGTGTTGTTGAATCTTTCGGTGCGCTCTTCTGCCTGATCGTTTTCGGAGGAAAATTCCGAAGTGAAGTCCAGAAGCGGCTCATGCATGTCGCGCAGTTGCGCGCTTGTCATGTCCAATAGATGAGTGGCCGATTCCGCGCTCGGTAGACGAGAGCTTTCGACAAGCTGGCGCGCGAACTCCGCTTCGGCGCGTCGGCGCGCGTCCGATTGAAGGTTGCCGAACCGGTTTTCGAGCGCTGCGATTTTTTGTCCCGCGGGAAGCTCTGCGGCTTTTCTGAAAAGCAGTGTGAGCACGGTTCGCTCGACCACAGGGTTGCGCTGTTGAAGCGCTGCAACGGACTGCGCTCGCACTCGCTGCACTATCTGATCGAGGTTGGGATTGCGTGTGGGGCTTTCTCTGGCTTGCGAGACCCTTTGCGCGAAATCGGCGATGGTGAAAAGATCGCTGGCCTCCCATATCTGCGTGACTATAAGGTCGCGCAGCGCCGTCGCTTGATAATCCTGATAGGCTTGCGCCAGGTTGGGAAGAACCTGCCCGTACTTTGCTGCCCGCACAGGATTCTCATTTACCCAGCGCGTGAATGCGGCCTCTTGCTGGCGCTTCTGCTCGGCCAGATTCGAGCGGCGAAGCGCGAGTATTGAGCCTTCATAATCCTTGATCGTATTGGTCAAATCGAAAATCTTGGCTTGAAGTTTCACGCGCTGCGCGGAATCGTTGCGCCCTATCTCTTCCAGCGCCTCGACCTGGCTGCTGAAAAGCTCAACGACGAAAGGTTCATAAATATCCTGGTTGTACACGACCGAGTAGCTCTCGCGATAACGTGTGGTCGTGCCCGGATAGCCGAGCGCGAAAACGAAATCACCTTCGCGCACTCCATTCATTGAGATGGAGAGAAATTTCTTCGGTTTGTAGGGAACGTTCTGCGGCGAGTAGTCTGCGGGTTTCCCATCGGGGCCAACATAGGCGCGCAGGAAAGTGAAGTCGCCGCAGTGGCGCGGCCACTCGAAATTGTCCGGGTCGCCGCCGAAAAAACCTATGCTCTTGGGCGGAGCGTAAACTACGCGCACGTCGCGCAAGACCTGATAGGTGAAACGATAATAGGAGAGTCCTTCATTCATAGGTATCACCTGCGCGGTGATTCCTTCCGCTTGATGACCGTTCGCAGCCTCGAACTCCATCCGGTGAATTTTTTGTTCAATGATGCGGTTGCGATCTTCAGACGACATCTCGCCTTTGACTGCGCTCGTAACTTCGCTCGTCACGTCGCTCATCCCCTGAAGGATTTGAACCGTGAAATCCTGCGCGGGCATCTCTTCGGAGCGAGAGCGCGCAACGTAGCCGTTTGTGCCGTAGTCATGCTGCGGAGTTGAAGCAGCGACGAGAGCGTCGAACGCTATGTGATGATTGGTCAGAAGCAAGCCCTCTGCGGAGACGAATTCGCCAGTGCCGCCCGGCAGGATTACAACCGCATCGGTTAACCCGCCACCCGCAGGGGTATATATGTCCGAAGCTTTCAGCTTCAGCCCGCGCTGCGCCAGCCTCTCCATTGGCAGCGACGAAATTGCGTCCGGCAGGAACAGACCTTCATCGCCGAAAGCGGGAAGGAAAGCGAGCGAAACTAACAGTAACGTTGCGAGCAGAAACGCAGATGCACGCGCGAATCCTGAAGACATTAGAAAAATTCCTTTAGCGAAATTGAGAGCTATCTGAGGCGATATTAGCAGAGTTAAGACTTAAAATAGAAAAAGGCGGCGAACATGATTGCTCGCCGCTCTTTCCTCTTTTGAGTCTTCTTATGAAACTATTCGCTGTGCGGAAGATACTCCCACGGGTCAACAGGCTCGTCGTTGATTCTTACTTCGTAGTGAAGGTGCGGGCCTGTAGAGCGCCCCGTAGAGCCTACGCGACCCACTTCATCGCCGCGCGTGATCGCCTGTCCCTGCGTCACATCTATGTGCGAGAGATGACCGTAGCGCGTGGTGAGTCCGCCGCCGTGATCAATGACGACGACCTGGCCGTAGCCGCTCTGACATCCGGCAAAGACCACTGTGCCGTTGGCAGTTGCGACGACGGATGTTCCCCATGCGGTCGCTATGTCCTGCCCTGTGTGGAATTCAAATGAAGAGCCGCCGAACGGGTTGTGACGACCGCCGAAACTGTCCGTCAAATTTCCTGTGACAGGCCAGATGTTCGGCGTCACATCGCGCTCGCGCAGCCTGGCCTCGTAGATTTGCAGGTCATGCTCTAGTTGCG
>DATHJK010000392.1:0-2637 GCA_035316225.1 Pyrinomonadaceae bacterium | reverse complement strand
AAGCTCGCCGCCGAAGCGTCCCATCGCGCGGTTTGCTTCCATGTCTTCCCTGTAAATATTCAGAGCTTCTTCGACAAGAAGGTGTTTTGCTTCGTCAACGTCCTGCGTCTTCTCCTTTGCACGCCGAAGCGCCCGGCGCATGCGTTCGATTGCCCAGAAGAGATTCACTGCGGTCGGGCGCGTACTGCCCATCACCTCGCACATATAATCGAAATCGAACTCAAGGTCTGCGATTGAAGTTCCAACTGACTGCTTTGCGCCCAGCGCAAGGCCGAAAGCTGCCGAGACGCCTATCGCCGGTGCGCCGCGCACTATCATGTCCTTGATTGCCTCCGCGACCTCTTCATATGAGCGCAGCATCAAATACTCTTCTTTAGTCGGCAGCAGGCGTTGATTCAGCATGCGCACACCTTCGCTGGTCCATTCGACAGTCTTAATCATTCGAGAATTGTGAGTCTCCTTCAGAAATTCTATGCCGCGCAATCTTAACCGACGGGCAAGCGCGAAGGCAAAAGCAGAATCAAGTGCCACAGCACACCTCGGCAGCTTTTGACTTTTATCGCATGCGCGTGATAACGTCCGCGCCGTCAAGATTTCGGTTCTTTTAAAATATAGTGTTCGGGTGCCCTGCAATTTTGCGGGGAGAATAGGGAAGCGGGTGAGAATCCCGCGCGGTCGCGCCACTGTAAGGCAAAGAGTTTGGAGAGCGTGCTTTGAGAAAAGCGCGGAAAGCTTCTCCACTACTGATTTGTCGAGTCAGGAGACCTGCCCGCACACGTTTGCAACCTTTTGAGCGCCTCGCGTCAGGGTGTTCAGGTCGCACGTGGGAATTTTTCATAAAAATCCCGTCGCACGTCCTGTCGCTTTTGATGCGAAGGAAAAGGAGCGACGGGATTTTTGTTTTCAAAGGAAACTTCTAAAACCGGTTTACGACGACTCTGCTCGTTAGCGATTCTGGCATCTCTGCTTCTACAGTTGTGCGCGTGTTCGCATCGCAGAGCGGCAAGCGACGCGGCCAATTCCACTGAGACGCGCGAGCTTGTTGACGGGCTTGGTCATCGCGTTCGCCTGCCTGCGAAGATTGACCGCGTTATTTCGCTGGCACCGAATCTCACGGAGATTGTTTATGCAGTTGGCGCGGGCGACCGCCTCGTAGGTGACACGACATTTTGTGATTACCCGCCTGAAGCGAAACAAGTTGCAAAAGTCGGAGACACGATTCACCCCAATCTGGAAACTGTCGTGGCGCTTCGACCGCAGGTAGTTCTAGTCTCGACCTCATCACAACTGGAATCATTCACACGACAGTTGGAAGCGCAGCACATCGCGGTTTTCATCACAGACGCGCACAATCTGGAAACTGTCTTCAGCTCGGTCGAACTGCTCGGCGAGCTACTGGGCCAACAGGAGCAGGCCGGAAGGGTCGCAAGTGAGCTTCGCTCGCGCGCTCACTCTGTCGAAGAGAGAGTGAAGGGAAGAAACACGGTGCGCGTCTTCTATCAACTGTCAGCCGAGCCTCTCTACACGGCTGGAAAAGGCTCTTACATCACGGACATGATAAGACGCGCGGGCGGCGTGTCGGTCACACAGGACGTTGAAAGCGAGTGGCCGCGTTTGAGCGACGAAGCCGCGCTCGCTGCTCAGCCCGAAGCGATTATTATGGCGACGGCTGATTCTATGGGAGGCGGTAACACAGAGGTGGCAGCGCCGCTGGCGAAATCTCCCGCAAGCCGTCAGGGGCGCGTCTACAGAATCAACGGCGATTTTCTTTCGCGCCCCGGGCCGAGGTTGATAGAAGGGCTTGAGCAGATTGCACGCGCTCTTCATCCAGAAGCTTTTTGATAGATGGGATCAGGTTAATTACCTGAAGCGTACATAAATTAGCCGCGCTAGCGGCTTGGCTACCCATAGGCTTCAATTAACCAGCGAGACAAAGAGAAAAGCTTGAAGATTGATTCGCAAAGAACTCGAACAACATTTGGTCGAACGGTTCGCGTCTGCCTGGCTTTACTCGCCTTGCTCGTTCTGGTTCTTCTCGCTGCGTCAGTTGTAGGAAGCGAGCATCTTCCGCTCAGCTCGTCGCTCTGCTCAGTCTTTTCCGGCGGAAGCGCGGGGTGCAATCTAACCGAGCAGCAGCGAGCAATTCTCTGGGAGATTCGATTGCCGCGCATACTTCTTGCGGCGAGCGTCGGAGCTTCGCTCGCGGCGGCGGGCGCAGGCTACCAGGCGTTGTTGAGAAACCCGCTGGCCGAGCCTTATCTGCTAGGGGTCTCCAACGGCGCTGCCGTGGGAACGATGATGGCGCTGGTCTTCTTTAGCTCGTTTGAATGGACGCGGCCTGTGATGGCATTCGCCGGAGCGATTGCGGCGACGTTTCTGGTTTACAGGCTTGCGCGTGGGCGTGCGGGCGCATCGCCGGAAAGATTGATACTGGCGGGCGTGATTGTGACTACGTTCCTCTCGTCGGCAATTGTATTCATCACGACGCTTATGGATGCGACTCGGGTACGCTCTTTCACCTTCTGGCTTCTGGGCGATCTGTCGGGCACAACTTCCGGCCTGCTCTGGATCGCTCTGATAGCGTCACTGGCGGGCGCGCTCGTCATGACGCTTCACTCGCGCTCCTTGAATCTGCTG
>DATHJK010000391.1:0-16940 GCA_035316225.1 Pyrinomonadaceae bacterium | reverse complement strand
GTTTAGGGAAAAACCTGCGGGGGGTGAAGCGGACGAAGCGCACGCGCACGCTTTTGCTGAAGGGTTGAAGCCGCATGACGCCGTGACGGCTTCGGCTGGCGATAGACCCAGACACGAACCGGGAGAGCACGTTGGGCCAATTAACGAAGACGTTTCCGGGCACGTGGCAGATCACGGCCACGGCGCTCACGCGCACGGCGCGCACACGCCGCATGAATCGCCGCCATCCATGTGGGTTCCGCTCGCGGTTCTGGCCGTGCTCGCAATCGTGGGCGGCTTTATAGGCATCAGTCCGGCGTTCACAGGTGGCTCGCACATGGGCGGGCGCGCGAACATAGTCAACTGGTTGCAGCCCGTAATCTGGAATCCGACAACAGGACAGTTCGGTAGCCCGCATGAAGGTACGGAAGGGCACGGCGCTGAGGCGCAGGGCGCAGGTGCGCCGCTGGCCGCAAGCGAAGCCTCTTCGGTCGAGCATCGGCAGCAGAGCGAAGCTGGCGGAGCGGAAACCGCTACGCCGTTCGGAAACACCGGCTTCAATCTAGCCCAGGCAGCGGAGAAAGCATTGGGAAGCCACGCGGCAGCCGAATGGCTCTTCATCATAATCTCCTTGATAGTTGCCGGGATAGGCATCGGTCTGGGTCTTCTCTTCTACGTCAAGAACCCGCGTCTGCCAGACGTTTGGGCCAAGAGGCTCGCGCCCGTTTATCGTGCGAGTTATAACAAATACTGGGTTGATGAATTTTTCGGCTGGGCTATTACGCGGCGCGTGATGGATGCTGCGCGCGGAGTTTACGCGGTTGATTCCGAAGGAATTGACGGCGCTGTGAACGGCACGGCATGGCTCACGCGCACGGCGAGTCTAATCACGGGCGGATTTGATAAGTACGTGGTGGACGGCATCGTTAACGGTGTCGCGGGATTCGTCAAGCGTCTGATGAATCCTATTTTGAGAAGAGCGCAAACAGGATTCACGCAGAACTACGCGCTCGTCATGATTCTTGGCCTTGTGCTGGCCGTAGCATTCTTCTTCAGCCGCGACCTGATAACGGCTGTGAAAAGTATGTTGGCTTTCATTCCGCTTTAGATTTTGGATCGAAGAAAGAGTTTAGCTTGACAAGCATCGCAAAGCGCGGCATCCGGAATCGCAAAACAAAATTTCCTAATCCCTAGAGGGCGATAGATGAAAATCCCGTACCTTCTCTCTATAGTAACGTGGCTGCCAGCGGTAGGCTCGATAATCATTCTCACGCTCTTTAAGAAGGAGCAGACCAAGCTAATCAAGCAGTTCACGACCGCATGGTTCGGCGTCACGTTCATCGCGTCGCTGTTCCTGCTTACGTATAGCCGCGCGGTGGGCGGGATGCAGTTCATTGAAGATTTTCAGTGGATTCCTGTCATAGGCGCTCGTTACCAGATGGGCGTGGACGGCGTGGCCGTGCTGTTGATTGTTCTGACGACGCTGCTGGGCGTTATCTCTGCTCTCTCGTCATGGAACTACATACAGAAGCGCGAGAAGGAATACTACATACTGCTTCTGCTTCTTCAGACGGCGGTCGTGGGCGTCTTCACCTCTATGGACATGTTCCTGTTCTATCTCTTCTTCGAGGTCTCGCTCGTCCCAATGTATTTTCTGATAGGCATCTGGGGCGGCGAGCGCAGGCTTTACGCGGCGATTAAATTCTTTCTCTACACGCTGGTCGGCTCGGTCGTGATGTTGCTGGGCGTTCTGAAGATGTACTTTCTGACGCAGGACGCTGCGCTTGCCGCAAAGATTAGTGCGGCGACGCTCAGTAACATTGCCGGAGCAGGGAACGCAAACTCGCTTGCAATCCTGAACAATGCTGTTGCGGCAGCGAAGAGCGGTGCGGGCACATTCAATATAATGTACATGCAGGCGTTAGGCTCAGTGCTGCCTATGGGCACGATGCAGGTTCTACTGTTTTTCGCATTCGCGCTAGGCTTTGCCATCAAAGTCCCGATGTGGCCGTTTCACACGTGGCTGCCGGACGCTCACGTTGAAGCCCCTACGGCAGGCTCTGTCATACTCGCAGGAATCTTGCTGAAGCTTGGGACATACGGGTTCTTCCGTTTCAACCTGCCCATGTTCCCGGCTGCGTCCGCGGATGAAGGATATTTCGGAAGCTTCGGCGTGCGCAGCATCATGATAGTGCTGGCAATCATAGGCATCATCTACGGCGCGCTGGCCGCAATGTATTTCGTGGTGAAGCGTGACGGCGACGTTAAAAAGCTGGTCGCTTACTCTTCAGTCTCTTCAATGGGAATTGTGATGCTAGGACTCTTCGCGCTGAATCCGAACGGAGTGAACGGCGCTGTGCTGCACATGATTAATCACGGCATCTATTCCGGCGCGCTCTTTCTACTCGTAGGCATCATTTATGAGAGAAGACACACCAGAAACGTTGCCGAGTTTGGCGGCCTGTCGCATGTGATGCCGGGCTACGCTGCGGTCTTTATGGCTATGGCGATGACTGCGATAGGCTTGCCGCTGCTCTGCGTCTTCATCTCGGAATTTCTATCTTTGCGCGGCGCATTCGAGGCCAATCCTGTGTGGGCAGGCGCGGGCGCGCTCGGAATTATTTTGAACGCGGCATACATGCTCTGGCTCTACCAGCGAATGTTTTTCGGGAACATAGAGAATCCGAAGAATCAAGACTTGCCGGACTTGAGCGGGCGCGAGTGGGCTTACATGATGCCGCTCGTACTCGTATCACTCTGGATAGGCGTTTATCCGAAGCCTTTTATCGAATATATACAGAAGCCGACCAACACAGTCGTCAAACAGGTTCGCCCCGATTACCCGATTCCGGGTTCGGCCACAGAGCCTGGATTAACGATGAACGCGGAAAGATGAGAAAAGCCGTGAATAGTGAATCGTAAATCGTGAATAGAAAAAGCTAACTACGAAAGTTCTTAACCTCTATTCACGATTTACGATTCACTATTCACGCTCCACCGATTATGTTTCTCCTTCTTCAAGCCAACGCTACGGCGCTTTACGGAATGCGCGACCTGTTGTTGATTGCGCCCGAGTTAATACTTACGGTCTGCGCGTGCGTGGCGCTCGTGATGGAAGTCATACTGCCTTACAGGCAGAGCAAGGTCACGGGCTATTTCGCGCTCATAGGTATTGCGCTCGCTCTCGTCTCGCTCTTTGCCCTGTTTTACATGATGAGCGGGACGCTCGTGCCGTGGCGCATTGAAGGGCCTATGCCCGCGCTCACAGGCTTTTACGGCATGGTGCGAATGGACGGCTTCGCGTTCATGTTCAAGATAATCTTTCTTGTAGCAGCGGCGCTTGCCATAGCCGTCTCGATGCGCTTTCTCGACATAGAGGGCGAGCAGCACGGCGAATATTACGCGCTCGTGCTGTTCGCAACCGTAGGGATGATGTTCCTCGCTTGCGGCTATGATCTGATCTCGCTCTATATCAGTCTGGAGTTGATGGCGCTCACCTTCTACGTGCTCGTCGCATTCACAAAGCGCGAGCGGCGGTCGAACGAAGCGGCGATGAAATATTTTCTGCTCGGCGCTTTCTCATCCGGCATACTTCTTTACGGCATGTCGCTGCTTTACGGAGTGGCGGGTTCGACTAATCTGGGCGAGATAGGGCAGAAAGTTACTGAAGCGATGGCGACAGCCGCTCAGAACACAAGCGCGAGCACAGGGCCTCCTCTGCGTCCTCTTCTGTTGCTTGGAATGATCTCGCTCGCCGCCGGACTCTTCTTCAAGATAGCCGCTGTGCCTTTTCACATGTGGGCACCGGACGTTTATGAAGGCGCTCCGACATCCGTGACAGCGTTTCTCTCAACAGCCTCGAAAGCCGCCAGCTTCGCTCTTTACGCTCGCATCTTCATAATCGCGCTCGGCGGAATGCGCGCCGATTGGGCGCCGCTTCTTGGATTGGTCGCGGCAATCACCATAGCCGTAGGCAACTGGGCTGCTGTCACGCAGGAGAACTCGAAACGCCTTCTAGCTTATTCTTCAATCTCAAACGCGGGCTATCTTCTGCTGGGACTAATCGCGGCGAACGAGTACGGCTACATAGGACTGGTAATCTACCTGCTGGTCTACACCTTGATGAACATGGGCGCGTTCGGCGTCATCATCAGCCTGCGCCGTCGCGGTATCATCGGCGATCACGTTGACGACCTGACCGGCCTTGCGCAGAAATCGCCGGGCATGGCAGCCATGATGGGCATCTTCATGCTGAGTCTGGGCGGGCTTCCGGTTACCGGCGGATTCATTGGAAAATATTTTCTGTTCGGCGGGCTGCTTCAGCGCGGTCGCGCGGACGGCAAATCCTGGTATTACTGGCTCGCGGTCTGGGCAATTCTGAACACGGTCGTCTCCTTCTACTACTACGTGCGCTTCATTCGCGCAATGTATCTGGGCGACCGCCTCGCAGACGAGCGCCCGCTCTCGCTCTCGCCCGCGCTTCTGACGGCGCTCATAGTGGCAATCATCGGCATCATCTTCATTGGCGTTTACCCGCAGCCATTCATCACCATGGCGCAAAAGCTGATTCCTCCGTTCGCCGCCGGATAAAAATATTTGGGGTAAATAGGTAAGTGAAAAAAGGAGAAGGAAGAGAGCCTGGGATTTCTACCTTTTAGCCTTCTTCCCCCTTTCCCCCTCTTGTCTTATGTGGGCATTCTATTTCTTCGCGTTTGTTCTGGTCTTGCTGGGCGTCAGTTCGCTGAAAGGCGGGCTGGAGTTTCTACGGTACGTGCGCGGCGAGATGGAGAAAGAGAAGTCCGACTTCACCCCGCTCGCATGCGTAATAGCGCCGTGCAGAGGATTGGATCAAGGATTGGAAGAGAATGTGCGCGCTCTCTTCATGCAGGATTACCCGACCTATGGAATCATTTTCGTCACGGACAGCGCGGACGACCCGGCGCTGGATGTGGTGGAAAAAGTGAGAAAGGATTTTGCGTCATCCGGATCAATTAGCTCGCGCGTTTGTGTAGCAGGTGAAGCGCGAGAGAGCGGGCAGAAAGTTCATAACCTGCGCGCCGCTGTTAAAGAAATCAATCCTGATAGCCGTGTTCTCGTCTTCGTTGACACGGACGCAAGGCCGCACGCGAGTTGGCTGCGATCATTGATTGCGCCGCTTCTGGATGAAAGCGTAGGGGCTGCGACCGGCTATCGCTGGTTCATTCCTGTGCATGGCGGATTCTCATCTCAGATGCGCTCGGTCTGGAACGCTTCAATCGCATCCGCACTTGGAGCGAGAAGAGATAAAAATTTCTGCTGGGGCGGCGCTACGGCAATCCGCCGCGAGACTTTCGAGCGTCTGCGTATGCGCGAGCGCTGGCGCGGAACTCTCTCGGACGATTTCGCGCTGACGCGAGCTTTGCAACAGGAACGACTTCCAATTCACTTCGTACCTGATTGCTTGACCGCATCTTTGGAAGATTGCAACTTCAGAGAGCTTCTGGAATTCACTACACGGCAGTTAAAGATAACGCGAGTTTACGCCGCGCATCTCTGGAAAGCAGTTCTAGGGGGCAGCGCTTTGTTCGTTCTTATCTTCTTCGGCGGCATCCTGCTGGTAGCAACCCGCGCGCTTCAGCACAAACCCGTTCTAGTTCCTATTATTTTTCTCGTAACCGTTTACCTGCTCGGTACTGCGAAATCATATGTGCGTTTGAAAGCCGTCAGCATGCCGCTGGCACAGCACGCAAGAGAGTTAAGGCGTAGCGCGTTCGCACATCTTTTCCTCTGGCCGCTTGCGACGCTCATCTATCTTTACAATGCTATCGCAGCCGCGCTCTCACGAAAGATTGTATGGCGCGGGCTTACTTACGAATTGCGCTCGCCGACGAAGACTGTCATTGCTCACAGTGCTTCACAGAAGGAGATGGCTGCTACTACCCGCACTCAAGATTATTACGAGTGACGACTGCGCTTTAATGCCTGCCGGTATTTTGATCGAACCGATTTCCCGTCGTCGTTGTTGACCGGCACGCTCACTCTGCTGTCGGCAGTCCCGCGCCATCAGGGGGGAGTAGCGCGGTTGAGCAGCACGCTCACATTGTTGCTGGTCCAATTAGCAGTGACGAGATCAGGTCTGCCATCTCCGTCAAAATCTCCGACCGCTACCGAGTAGGGATTCGTCCCTACAGCATAGTTAGCGGGAGAAGCAGGGAAAGCGCCGTTGCCTTGATTGAGTCGCACGCTGACGCTATTGCCGTTTCGGTTGGCCGCAACGATGTCAGGCTTAAGGTCGCCGTTGAAGTCTCCTACTGCTACAGATATGGGAGCTGCGCCGACCAGATAGGTAGGCGAAGAACCTGTGAATATGCCGCCGCCTTGATTCAAGAGCAGACTGATAATGGTGCTATTAACGTTGGCCGCAACGATGTCAGGTTTAAGGTCGCCGTTGAAGTCTCCGACCGCTACTGAAGTTGGCTGTGAGCCTACAGCATAGGTGGGTGAAAGAACCGGGAAAACGCCGCCGCCCTGATTCAAGAGCACGCTCACTCTGTTGCCATTTCGGTTAGCTACAACGAGGTCAGCCTTGCCATCTACGTTAAAGTCTCCGACCGCTACTGAGAAGGGAGCTAAGCTGACAGCATAGTTATTGGGAGCAGATGGGAAAGTGCCGTTGCCTTGATTGAGCCGCACGCTCACGTTGTTGCTGCCAGCGTTTGCTACAACTATATCGGGCTTGCCGTCCGCGTTGAAATCTGCAACCGCGACCGACTGAGGATTTATCCCGACGGCATAGTTGGTGGGGGCAGATGGGAAAGTGCCGTTACCGTTGTTGAGCAGCACGCTGACATTGTTGCTGTTAAAGTTGGCAGCCACGATGTCAGGCTTGCCATCATTGTTGAAGTCTCCGACTGTTACCGATTGGGGATTTGTCCCGACGGCATAGTTGATGGGAGAAGCGGGGAAATTAGCATTGCCTTGATTGAGCAGTGCGCTCACGTTATTGCCGCCACTGTTGGCCGTCACTATGTCGGGCTTGCCGTCCGCGTTGAAGTCTCCGACTGCGACTGAATCGGGATGCATCCCGACTGTCGTGTTAATAGGAGTCCAGAAATAACCGCTGGTCATTGTCGCCGTATTGAGCAGCACGCTTGCTGTGTGACCAGTGTAGTTCGCCGCAGCCAGATCAATCTTGTTATCTCCATTGAAATCTCCGGCAGCTATTGAAATGGGACCCGATCCGGTTGGGTAATCAACCTTAGCGGCGAAGGTGCCACCGCTATTGTTACGCAGTATGCTAATCGTGTTGCTGCCAGCGTTAGCAGTAGCCAGATCAGCCTTGCCATCATTGTTGAAGTCTCCTACGGCGACTGAAGCGGGATTTGTGCCGGTCGTGTAATTAACGTTAGCAGGAAATGCGCCGTTGCCATTGTTTAGAAAAACTCTGACCGTGTGGCTGAGGTAGTTCGTCACAACCATATCGGCCTTGCCGTCATTGTTGAAGTCTCCTATGGCGATGGACTGAGATTGTGTGCCGCCAGCCGAGTAATCAACTTTAGGAGCGAAAGTACCATTGCCGTTATTGATAAAGACGCTCACCGTGTTGCCGCCCTGATTCGCCACAGCCATGTCAGCCTTGCCGTCATTATTGAAATCTCCGGCTGCTATTGAAATGGGCGTCATGCCAGTCGTGTAATCAACTTTAGGTGCGAAGGTGCCGTTTCCGTTATTGATAAAGACGCTCACCGTATTAAAGTTATAGTTTGCTGTTGCCAAATCGGGCTTGCCATCTCCATTGAAATCTCCTGTGGCGACTGACGCGGGAGACGCCGTGCTGCCAGTCGAATAATCAACTTTAGGTGCGAATGTACCATTGCCATTGTTGATAAAGACGCTCACCGTGTGGTTGGCGTCGTTCGCCACAGCCATATCAGCCTTGCCATCTAAATTAAAGTCTCCGACTGCTACTGATACGGGATGCACGCCGGTCATGTAATCAACTTTAGGCGCGAAAGTACCATTGCCGGTGTTGATAAAGACGCTCACCGTTTGGCTGCTCTGGTTAGTCACAGCCATGTCAGGCTTGCCATCTCCATTGAAATCTCTGGCTGCTATTGAAACGGGAGTCGTGCCAGTCGGGTAATTAACATTAGGTGCGAATGACTGCGCTATGGCAGGCCGCAGGCTCAATCCACAGCAAGCTACCAGCACTGCGGCGCTAAATAGTATGAGCCTGGCTTTCTCAGTAGCTCTCGCAAGCAAAGAGGACGCGGGCGTGTGAGATGAAGGGACGAGAGAGCGCATAAGAATTCTCCTTCGGGGCGAAAAGTTCGCGGACGCTTCTTGAGTAAAATCCGTGCGCAAGGGAAAGCCGGTAAGTACGCTCTCCCCCGAAAATTTCAGTTGCAGCGCGAGGGAATCTGCCCCATGTCATGTTCTTCTCAGATGTAGATTCCCTTATGGATTCCCGTAGGCTCGCACGACTGGCCGAAAGCAGTTTTGATGGATAAGGACGGCGTGCAGCATAGTCTTCCATCAGAAGCAGTGTCAATGCTTGTTTCGCGCGTCGAACGGCGCAAACATGTGGATAACCAGTATTGCAACTCAAGGCATCTACGACTAACATGCAGTGAGTCATGACTAACAAAGCCGCGCAACTCGTTCAACTGTTTCGCTCGACAAAGCGCGAGAAGCATCTGGGCACAGTGATTCTGTTTGTCACCTCGCGCTGCAACGCCTTCTGCCAGACCTGCTTTTATCACGAAGAGTTGAATAAAGCGGGCGATTTGACTTTCGAGCAGATAGAGAAAGTCTCGCGCACTATGCCGCAGATAACAGACCTGTGGCTGTCGGGCGGCGAGCCTACGCTCCGGCGCGATCTCACAAAAGTCATTGATACTTTCGTCGAGAACAACGGTGTGAATCGCGTCATACTGCCGACCAATGCGCTAATCAAATCTCGCGTTTACGAAGTAGTTGACCACGCGCTCAATCATCACCCGAAGATTGACCTCTATCTGAATATAGCGCTGGACGGATATGGCGAGACTCACGACCGCATACGCGGCGTGCCGGGTAACTGGAAAAAAGCGCTCGATTGCATAGAGTCTCTTTACCCGCTCAAAGAAAAGTACACGGATCGCTTTCGATTGAACGTCAACACGGTGGTCTGCGCAGAAAATTATACAGAGCTTGAGCGACTTGCCGATTTTCTCTGGGAGAATTTCAGGTTGGACGGCCAATACTTCAACATCATTCGCGGCGAAACGTTGGTTGGAGACAGTATTAAGAGAGTGCCGCCGGAAATTTTAGGCGAGATATATGAGCACGCCGCGCGATTGACCAAACGATACGGGATGCGCATGTTCTCTGGCGACGACCGCGCCGCTCGTTTCGTCAAGAACATGCTCTACGTGGGCGCTATAACGACGCACTATCGCACGCAGCACTCGAACTTCGTAGAGCCGACCGCGTGGCCTTTCCCATGCACGGCGGGCGAGACCACAGCGGTGATTGATTACAACGGCGACGTGCGCGCCTGCGAGTTGCGCGAAAAGTTTGCGACGCTCTCGGACTATGATTACGATTTCGGTAAGCTATGGTCTGCGCAATCAAGACAGGCCGAGCTTGAAGCGATTGACGGCGGGCGCGCATGCTGGTGTACGCACGTCTGCTTCATACACGATTCGATGCGACACTCGCGCCGCGCGCTCCTTTACGAAGTCCCCAAAAACTATCTCATGCGGGAATCCTGGTAAAGCGAAGGACTAATCTACCGGGCAGATGGATTAACGGTATGTCCAGAAGAGAGGACGATGAAGAGAATGTGAATCGTCGCAGCGGGCTTGCTTACGCTGCGGCACTGACGCTCTTCTTTTCAGTGCTAATCTTCTTCGGTCTGGGATGGTTTCTTGACCGCTGGCTCGGCACAAGCCCGTGGATGGTCGTCGGCGGTATTGTGCTGGGCGCGTGCGTGGGCTTCTACGAATTTTACAGACTTATCTCAAAGCTTTCCGACTAGCTTTCTCTCAACTCGACAGCGCGGCGTTTCAGCGTGTAAAATTATCGGCTTCGTGATGAATGAAATTGCTCACAATGCGGGCGGTCATGCGTTTGCCATGGATGAAGAGGGCGCTCTTGAGCGTCGTCTTTTTCGCTGCATGGTGGTCGCCGTCGCCGTCGCTGTTGCGGTCTGCGCTCCGTTTGCTCATTGGCGCGTGACCACAGGGTTACTGCTCGGCGGCGTACTCTCGCTCGTAAATTTCCACTGGATGCGTAGCTCGCTGGCGGCTGCGCTTGGCGCGGGAAATCTTAAGAAACTCTCGCGCGCACGAATAGCTTCGCGCTACGTCTTACGCTATTTCGTCATCAGTTTGACGGTCTTCTTTGCATACAAGTTGAATCTGATTTCGGTCGCGGCCACGCTCGTAGGCATGTGCTCGTTCGTCGCAGCCGTATTCTTTGAAGCTTTCGTTCAACTCTATTTCGCAATCATCTATCGAGAGGAATCTTAAGGGATGTTCTGGTTGTTGCAACACGGAGAGGCTGCCACAGAGAGCGGCGCGCAAGAACACGCTCAGCATGTGCCCGTCGTCGTTCAGTTCGTCAATCGCTATTTGGGCCAGTACGCATACGATTTCGAGATGAAGTACACCTACCCGTTCTGGAAATCGTTCCTTGCAAAATTCGGGACGACGCCCGAAGCGGCTTTCGGCGGCCCGTACACGCCTGAGAACGCCATACCGTGGTACACGGTGATGTTCATCATCGCGTGCATACTGAGCGTGACTGTAATCTGGATTCTCAAAGGGCAAATATCGGAGGACGAGCCTAGGCACGGGCAGCAGACGCTTGAGTTGAGCGTGCTGGCTGTGCGCGACATGCTCGAAGATATCATAGGGCCACACGGGTTGAAATATTTCCCCATCATCATGACGTTCGCTGTCCTTATTCTGATCTCGAACCTGATGGGAATGTTCCCGCTGTTTATGGCTCCAACGGCTGCGACGAGCGTGACTTTCGCTCTGGGGCTAACGTCATTTGTTTACTACAACTACATAGGTGTTAAAGAGAACGGTATCCTGGGACATCTGAAACACTTCGCCGGGCCTATCTGGTGGATAGGCTGGTTGATATTTCCAATCGAGTTGGTAGGTAATCTGGTGCGCCCCATGTCGCTCGGCATACGTCTATTCGGCAACATGTTCGCGGATGAGAAGGTCGCGGAGATTTTCGCAAGCATATACCCGCCGGTCACCTACTGGCTCATTCCAATAATTCTGATGCCGCTCGGTCTGCTTATCGCATTCATACAGACTTTCGTATTCATACTGCTCTCTATGATCTACGTCAGCGAGGTCTCGCACCCGCCCCATGACTCGCACGCCGAGCACGGGCACAACGATGACGAGAGCCAAGAGTTTATTGTTCCGGTACTGACCTAAGGGATGAGGGATGAGGGCGGAGGGATGAATAAGAAGGAGTAATAGCGTCAACACGCAATAGGCTAAACCCTTTTCATCCCTCATCCCTCCGCCCTCATCCCTTTTTTGGGCTGCTTTCGAGCGGTGCGGGCATGCGCGCTCGCGCACGTTGAGGCATTGGATTGAAATTGAGAGGGGAAGAGGTTAGGGAAAAGTTTAGAGGTCGGCCTGATTTATCTCCCGCTGAAGGGAAAACGCTTCATATGCCTGCATCGCTGGAGCGCCGTTGTAAGAGGGGCGGCTGGAATACCGGATGCTGGCGACATCATAACGGATGGTGCCGGTCTTCTTTACTTGGAATCTCGAACGTTGCTCAAGCTCTTCCCTTAAAATCAGGACTGAAAATTTTCGGAGGAATCGAGATGAACAAACTGAGGAATATCTTCTTCGCCGTTGTCGGCCTTCTGATGATGGCTATGACGGCGTTTGCGCAAGTTGGCGAGCGCGGCGGCGCTGAGGTTGGCGACAACATCAACACCGTTAACAAGTACAAGGCAATTGCAGCCGTGTTCGGCTTCGCAATCGCTGTTGCGGGTGGCGCAATCGGTCAGTCGCGCATAGCGGCGTCTGCTGTAGAGGGCGCTGCGCGCAATCCGGGCGCGGCAGGTCGCATACAGACGATGATGATTCTGGGTCTGGCGCTGATTGAATCGCTGGTGCTCTTTGCGCTGCTCATCACCTTCCTGAAGGCGTAGCAAAACAGAGCAAAGGGATAAGAGTTGAGCCGCGAGAAAGTTTAGCTTCTCGCGGCTCTTTCATTGTTTTTGTATGAAATTTTCTTGCGTGACCCTCTCAAATAACTGACCTATTGAAGGAAAATACAGGTTTAATCCAAGTCCTCATACCTCATTATCGTGACACACCTGTGCTGCAAAATTTTTTAGGCGTAAGCTTTGCATAAGCTTTCCTGCTGAAGATCGTGCGGGAGCGTTTTAATTCTCCTGATGTATCTCTCCCGAAAACAAAATTAACGCCCCAACTGCTCGTCTGAAAGACTATAACTATAATGATGAGAGCGGGCAGTTTGCCGTGAGGATAATTTACGCCGAACGATGGCAGATGTTAAGAGTCAAATAGAGGATGAACATTGGATGCTGAGTATTAGTCGAATGCTTTCGACCAACATCCGGCATCTAACATCTGACATACAGCATCTGCCGTATAACTTTTTCCTTTTCTCATCATTTATGCTACGCTCAGGCCACATTATTTTCCGAAAAATCAGTTGCGTGCAAGGCGAGGGCGGCGGATGAAGAAATGTCCAAAGTGTGGACGTGAGTACGAGGACGCGAACACTTTGTGTCCGTCTGACGGCGAGGTGCTGGAAAAGACCAGCGACAATCTCATCGGCAAGACTCTGGCCGATAAATACCGCATAGAAGAGCTTCTCAACAAGGGCGGAATGGGCGCTGTCTATCGCGGCACACACGTCCTGATGGACAAAACCGTCGCCGTCAAGGTTCTTCATCCGGCGCTCGCTGCCGACGACAAGATCGTAGCTCGCTTCACGCGCGAGGCCAAAGCCGCCTCCAGAATCTCGCACCCGCACGCGCTCAGTGTCACGGATTTCGGTGAGGCCGAAAACGGCGTAGTCTTCCTGGTGATGGAGTACCTACATGGGCGCACGCTAAAAGAGGTCATACACGAAGATGGCGCGATGCCTCTGGCTAGAGCCACCTTTATCATCAAGCAGATTAGCGGCGCACTGGACGAGGCACACTCGCAGGGCGTAGTCCACCGCGATCTCAAAAGCGACAATATAATGCTATTGGACGTGGGCGGCGGAGACTGGGCCAAGGTGCTGGACTTCGGCATTGCGAAGATCATACAGCCTCTGGAGCAAGACCCCGCGCTGACTTCGCCGAATTTAATCATAGGTACGCCGCAATACATGTCGCCCGAACAGTGCTCTCAGGCTTCAGACATTGACTCGCGCTCGGACATCTACAGTCTCGGTATAATTCTGTATGAGATGCTCGTAGGCCACGTCCCGTTCACGGGCGAGTCGCCGACGGCCATCATGATGAAGCACCTTCAGGATGCGCCGCCTTCCGTTCTTGAAGAGCGAAGAGATTTGCCTGCGGCGGTTGATAAGGTCGTAGCGCGCGCACTGGCTAAGCGTCCTGAAGATCGCTACCAGTCCGCCAGCCAGCTTACCCAAGCGTTGACGCTCGCAGCCGAGGAATCGCCGGTTGTCGCTTCGGCAGTTGCAGACACAGTGCCGGACACACCCAAACGCGCAACCAACAGAATCATAGTGACAACAGGAGAGAGCGAGCCTGCCAGAACGACGGGCAGCGAAGAGCGTGATGATGAAGAGACTATGGTCAGGCCAAGAGAGAGTGCTCCGCCGCCTGTGTTTGACGAAAAGATCGTAGCAGTAGAAACAGCGCCGCCTTCAAGCTTCAACCCCTGGCGCATCATTATTCCATCGTTCGCAGCGCTAGTAGCTCTCTTCGCTGTAATCTACGCTGTCTCTTCCTGGCGAAGCTCAAGCGCGCCCGCGTCGAACGCAAACACGGGGCAGATGCCGGTGGATCAGAATGGTCGCCCGGTTCAACCCGCGCCGCCTGCGACAGGTCAGGGCGAGCAGGGCATCTTGCCTGCGGCTCCTGTGGTCGTTCCTTCTGTTTCTGCAAACACCAGCGGCACAACAACAACGAACTCAAACTCCGGCGAGACTCAAACTCGCGTTCCTGAGCCTGAGCCGTCGGTTAATCCTCAAGCTAGCGAAACGCCGCAGGCGGAAACGCCTCCTGCGCCTGAGCAACAGAAGCCAAGCCCGTCGCCGCAGCCAAGAAACAGCCCAAGCCCGCGACAACTGCCTTCGCCGGGCACGGAATCTACGCAGCCCGCCCAGACTCCGCAGCAGAGAGAAACGCCCGCTGCCACCCCCAGACAATTGCCGCAGCCCTCACAAACGGACGGCGCGCCGCCCGGCCAGCCACAAAGCGCGAGTAGTCCTGATTAAAAATCGGCAGCAGGAAGAGTTGTGCATTTCCTGCGAAGCTATTTCTTCGCGCGCATTGCGTTCCGGATCATTCTGCGGATTCCGCTCTCATCCTCGAATCTCATCTCAATCTCAAGCACGTAGCACGGTAAATCAAACCGTAGTGAGCGAAGTTTCACCGCATCCTTAGCCGTAGTGATAAGGGCTTGCGCGCCGCTTGAGCGAGCCTCGCTCAAAAGAGCATCAACGTCATGCTGCGAGTAGAAATGATGATCGGGGAAAGAGCGTGTAAAAGCCGTAGAATATCCATCGGCCTTAACTTGAGAAAAGAACTGTAGCGGATTGCCAAGAGCGCAGAACGCGCCTACAGGTTGAGGTATGGATGTTGCGCTCGCTTCCGACCTTTCTTCTTCGCCTCTAAGAATCCTGATACCTGTGGTCTGCGTGTGAGAGATGAAGACGGGTTTGCCGCCGCTCAGAGTCTTAATCTCTTCGCGCAGTGAATCGAGATTCTGAGCATGATTTGCGCGAGTGACGACGATGCAATCGGCGCGCGATAAGCTGCTCTTTGGCTCCCGCAGTCGCCCCATTGGTAGAAGCCGTCCGCCGCCCCAGGGATTCGTCGCATCAACGATAACAATATTCAGGTCGCGCGCCACGCGCAGGTGTTGGAATCCGTCGTCGAGTATGAAAGCATCGCTGTAGAGATGTTGTTTGGCCCAATGGCTCGCAGCCACACGATCTTTGTTGCTGATTACAGCAGCTTTCCCAAGAAGTTTCTCGGCCAGCATGCGTGGCTCGTCGCCGCCCTCGCGCGCGTCCGCGAGTATGCGCTTGCCATCCGTGACAACAACCAGCTTGCGTGCATCATCGCGTGCGTAGCCGCGCGTGAGTATGGAGACGCGCCGCCCTTCATCCGCCAGAACGCGCGCGACCCATTCGACCATAGGCGTCTTGCCGGTTCCGCCCGTCGTTATATTCCCAATGCTGATGGTCGGCGCGCCCAGATCGTAAATTCTAAGCGCACCCGCGCGATAGAGATTGAGGCGCGCCCATGTCGCTGCGCTGTAGAGAGCGCCGAGTGGCGCAAGCAAAATCGTTGACGGCGAACTCATGAAGGAAGCGCGCCATGTTGTGCGCGTTGTGCGTGTGACAGGGAGTGAGCAGAAGATGTCCGAGCTAGAATTGGCATCAGAAGATTCAGCGTCTTTTCGGTCGCGCCTCGGTTTGCTTCGAGCACCGCGCGTGCGTTTGCCGCCAGTGTTTTACGTCGCTCACCGTCTGCCAGCAACCGCTCGAAAATTTCAGCAAGCGCTCCGGCTGAATCTGCTTCCGGCAAGTCAGGCAGTTCTACGAGCGCATGATTCTCCCGGAAACCTTTTATAATCGCGGCGAAGTTTGAGGTGTGCGCGCCTGTGACAATGCATGCATGGGCTTCCGCTGGCTCAAGAATATTATGACCGCCTGTCGGCGCAATGCTTCCGCCCACGAAAACGATCTCCGCCAGAGAGTAGACAGCGCGCAATTCACCAATCGAATCCAGAAGAATGATGTCGCACGCATCGTCATTCGCAGAAGGGGAAGCGGAGCGTTTGGCCCATGTGAAGCCTGATTGAGCCATGAGAGATTCAACTTCGTGGAATCGTTCCGGGTGACGCGGGGCTATCAAAAGTCTCGGCGCGCTCAGTCCGTCTTTGTAAAGCTGCCGGAATGCTTCAATAACAATCCGCTCTTCGGGCGCATGAGTGCTCGCCGCAACGACAACCGGACGCTCTTCATCTTGAAAGAATCGTCGGGAAAGTTCTGCGGCGATCTTCTCTTCACTCGCGGAAGCGCCGACATCAAATTTCATGTTGCCCGAAACCACCACGCGCTCAGGCGTGAGTCCAAGAGCGAGCATATGTTCTGCGTCCGCGCCTGTCTGCATGAGCGCAATGTCCAGATTGTTGACGATGCGCTTGATAAAGCTGCGAATACGTTGATAACGGTGAAATGATTTCGACGAGATTCGACCGTTGACCAGACCGACAGGCACGCCACGTTTCCTGCATTCGAGTAGGAAGCGCGGCCACAATTCCGTCTCCATTATGAGCACAGTGGAAGGATTAACCCTGCGTAGAGCGCGTTTCACAGTCCAGGCCCAGTCGAAAGGGAAGTAGATGATGTTTGTAGCAGTCTGCCCGAAAAGCTCGCGCGCCATGCGCTGCCCCGTCAGCGTTATTGTAGAGACGACGAGCGCGTGACGAGGGTATTTTTCTGAAAGCGCCTTGACGAGCGGGCGCGCGGCCTGAGCCTCTCCGACAGAAACACAGTGCACCCAGATTACGGGTCTACCGCTCGCATCAATCTCAGGAAGCCTGCCCAATCTCTCACCAAGACCGGCCACATACTTCCCATGCCTCAGCGCCTTGTAAGCCGCCACAGGTAATAGCAGCAAGACCCCGACGGTATACAGAACGCTGTAAAGAAAATACATGTTTGATGAGTGATGAGTGATGAGTGATGAGTGATAAGAGAGGAATAATAAATCGTTAATGTAAGATAGCTTT
>DATHJK010000390.1:0-17247 GCA_035316225.1 Pyrinomonadaceae bacterium | reverse complement strand
GTTGGCAAGCTGGCGTCCGGCGTAGTCGCGCGCAGGGATGAAGGTGGCCTGCGAGCCTCCGCCCGTGCCGTCGAAATACTCGAATATCCTGCCTATCTTTTTGCCCAGCGCCATGAGCGTTATCTCCGTCGCGTACGAACCCGGCGCTCTGGCGCTGGTCACCCCTTCGCCCGTCACGCCCTGATTCTCGTAATCAATGTCGAAAGTCGTCACAGAAGAACTATGCTTGCGCAGGCTGGCTTCGCCTCCTATGGCCGCGATTGCCTTCGTCATCAACTCTTCGACAGTGATGGCAGCAGCCGCATTTTGCGCACGGCGAAAGTTGAACTCGCCTTCGGGCTGCTTGACCGTAAGACCTGTGATCTTGCCATGCTCGTCGCGCTTGACAGTTATAGTGTAAGAGGCAGGCAGATTTTTGAAAGCCAGCAGGTCGTGCGCGCTATCGCGCAACGGATAAGGGGGCTGCATCGGCGCGATTGCCACGACTTCGTTTCCCTGCTCTCTTATCTCAAGTATGGCGTCTGGAGACTGCTCGAATTCGTAAGAGCCTATTACCTCTCTGAGCAGGTCTGAGATTTGCGCTTGCTCGGCTGGCGCTTGTGCCGCGTTTGTTGCTTTCACTTTCGTCAACATGAAAGTCGAGGTCGGTTGTTCCAGTACCATCTCTGTATCGCCGTTCTGCGCTGCTCTGAAGGTCACATAAAAGCCCGGAGGCGCAGGTTCGGACAATCTGTATTTACGACCGCCCAGGCTTTCTAACGGGTAGACCGGCTGGTTGGGAACAGTCATCTCAAGATGGCCGTTGCGAAAAGCGACTTCTATACTGAACCCGGCCTGCGCCTGCTTGTAGCTCCCCGCCTCGCTCTGTGGGTCAACGGCGACACCGCCCGGCCCGTCTCCGGCTAAATTGTTCCAGACGTTCTCCATCAAAGAGCTTGAGAGAGTAGAGGTGCTTACGTTCGTGAGCATCACGAAGCCCAGTTTCTGATCGGGCATCATTGCCACTTCGGCGTTGAAGCCGTCAATGTTGCCGCCATGATGCACAATCTTGTGCCCTCGCCATTGGCCCAGAAACCAGCCCAGCCCGTAATCTTCGCCAAGCGCGCCGGCGATCTGTTTAGTCCACAATTCGTTGAAGCTTCTCTCTGAGATGAGCCTGCGTCCATTCACCATGCCGCCCGCCAGAAGAAAGCGAAGCCACTCGGCCATGTCACGCGCGTTAGAATTTATTGCGCCCGCAGGAGCGCTCGCAGGGATGGGACGCATAGGCACGCGCCGCGTCTGGTTTATCTCGGAGTTATGATCGTAGCCAAGAGAATGATCCGCAGCCCTCTCCGTCTCTGCGACCGTTAAATTGCTTGATTTCATGCCGAGCGGTTTGAAGATGCGCTCCATTACCATCTGCTCCCACGTCATGTTCTGCGCGCGAGCGACCACTTCGCCCGCAGCCGTGTACATGATGTTCTGGTACTGGAAGCGCTCGCCCAGTCTGGCCGTAGGCTTCGCCAAACCGGCGACTCGTATAAGCTCTTCGCGGTTCAATTGATTCGTGACCATCGCAAGGTCTGTGCGTTGCAGGCCGGAACGGTGCGTCAGCAAGTCTCTTATAGTAATCTTCGCGTCAGCTTCCGGGTCGCGCAGCTTGAAGTAGGGCAGAAATTTTTTCGGTGAATCGTCAAGAGACATCCTTCCATCGTCAACTGTCATCATCGCCGTCATCGCCGTGAAAGCTTTCGTCGCAGAGCCAATGGCGAAGAGCGTGTCTGGAGTGACGGGCAGATTGTGCTCCACGTCGCGCAGCCCGAAACCTTTCATGAAGATGACCTGATCGTTCTTTACGATCACGAGCGCCATTCCCGGAATGCCAAGCTCTCTGCGCCTTGCTTCGGCGAAGCTCTCTATGGCCGCGAGCCTTGCGGCCATGTCGGGAGAGGCGCTGGAAGGAGCAGGCGCTTGAGCCTGCTGAGCTTGCGGCGAGGCTGCAAGCGGAGTCGCCAGATTTATGATGAGAAGCAGAGAAATGAGTAGATGAAGGAAGCGTCTGCGAAGCATTGATTGATTCTCCAGAAATTTCAGATGAAACTAAACCGGACAGGAAGCCCTAGATTCACACGTTTGATCGCAGGGTTGATACGAAGAGGAGAAAGGAAAAGTTTAATAAAGGAGAGAGGGAAAAGTAAGGCTGAAGCTAATCCTGATAAGAATTGCTTTGACCGCACTTTTCCCTTTTACCTTTGCCTTATTCCACCGTCCAGGTCTCGCCGCTGTTGATGAGTTTTTCCAGATTGCCCATGCCTTGCTTTGCTATCGCGGCGTTAATTTGCCCGGTCAGCAGGTCTTCATAAGTCGCACGCTCGACCGTGCGGAAGATGCCTACGGGTTGAGGGAATTCGCCCCCCTCTCGATGCTCCATTCGGGCGAGCATGAATGCGACAGACGGGTCGTGCAGTGTCATGTCGTGAACCAGAAGGTCATCCTCTGTGACGCCGTTCTCGCCGAGTGTAACAACTTCGGGGAGCGCCCCTTTCATGCGTATGCCCTTGTTTTTATCTTTGCCGAAAATCATGGGCTTGCCGTGTTCGAGATAGAGCACATGGTCGGAACGCACGCTGCGGTCTGCGAATGAATCGAACGCACCGTCGTTGAAGATGTTGCAATTCTGATAGACCTCTATGAAGGAGACGCCCTTGTGCTTTGCA
Organism: Pyrinomonadaceae bacterium; assembly: GCA_035316225.1. GTDB lineage: Bacteria > Acidobacteriota > Blastocatellia > Pyrinomonadales > Pyrinomonadaceae > 3-1-20CM-3-53-8. Next base: position 14,548 of record DATHJK010000390.1, on the reverse strand, counting down.
GCAGCTTCGACCATTGACGAGAGATGCTTCACGTCCGTGTCAATCGCGCGCGCAACGAACGTCGCTTCGCTCGCAATAGCAACCGAGACAGGATTCAACGGATAATCGATCACGCCCATAGGCGTTGATTTCGTCTTCTGACCAAAAACAGAGGTTGGGCTGTACTGCCCTTTCGTGAGACCGTAGATGCGGTTATTGAAGAGAATGATGTTCAAATCAAGATTGCGGCGAATCGCGTGCATGAAGTGGTTGCCGCCAATTGAAAGAGCATCGCCGTCGCCCGTTATGACCCAGACGCTCAAGTCAGGGTTAGCCGACTTCACTCCCGTTGCAATCGCGGGAGCGCGCCCGTGAATCGAGTGAAAACCGTAGGTGTTCATGTAGTAGGGAAAGCGCGAGGAGCATCCTATGCCGCTTACGAACACCATCTTCTCGCGCGGTATTCCTAAATCAGGCATAACCCTCTGCACGCTGTTCAATATTGCGTAGTCGCCGCAGCCCGGACACCATCGCACCTCTTGATCTGAAGTGAAATCCGCTTTCGTCATTTTACCCGGCGGCGGCGCAGCTTTCCCCGCCGTCACAGAACCCGGCTCGCTCTCCGGCGACGGGCCGCTGCCCGACACGTTGCCGCCAATCCCCTGCGCAGCCTTCTCACTTTCCTGTTCACTATAGTTAGGTTTATTGCCGTTTGTTCCTTTACCGTTTGTGCTCATTAATTACTCCTTGCGGCTTTTGATGGCGAATAATTTTGCGACGTGATATTGAAAGCCGGGCACGATCTCACCGCCATCGAGTGTATCTTTTTCTGTGAATGTTTTAATCTCAGTAAGCGAGCGATAGACCGTGACAGTACGTAATTTCGGGCTGACGACCCACACTAACGACGTGCCTGCTTCCAACCACTCTTGAACCTTTTCTTCAACTTCGCTGACCATATCGCCCGGACTGACTACCTCGACGGCCAAGTCAGGCGCGCCGTGCCCGTAGCTCTTCGTGTTGCTCACTTCTTCCACACGTTCCTTACGGATGAAAGCGATGTCCGGGGCGCGAACAGTGTCAGGATTGGTTTTAAGTAAAAAACCTGTCTCGGCTGCGCAAATCTCACCAAGATCATTCTCTTCTACATAATGAATCAAAGCGCCAGTCAGCCGGGCCGTGACCGCTCCGTGTTTGTAACCTGTCGGTGACATCTGCCTCAACTCTCCTTCGACCAGTTCATATCGAAACGTGCCTCTGGGCAGAGCAAGCAGTTCTTCAGCCGTCATCAGTTTCGTCTCAGTCGTACTCACAGATACTCCTCGACCTTCCGCACTATCTCCCGAATCTGAAAAGGTCGTCCTTTGACTTTCGAGAAAGCGATGGCGTCAACCAGATATTTGGCGCGAATCATGGTGCAGAGTTGGCCCAAGTTCATTTCAGGGACTATCACAGTCTCGAAGCTGCGAAGCACCTCGCCCAGATTCTTCGGGAAAGGATTCAAGTGGCGCAGATGCGCGCTGGAAACGCTCTTTCCTTCCTGCTGCAATTTCTCTACAGCCGAAGTGATAGAGCCGTAGGTCGAACCCCAGCCGATAACTAAAACCTTTCCAGTCTTCTCTCCGAAAACTTCTACATCGGGCACGTCTTGGACTACGCGGTCAACCTTCTCCTGTCGCATCATCACCATGAAGTGGTGATTTTCGGGATCGTAGTTGACGTTGCCCGTCCTGTGCTGTTTCTCTATGCCGCCGACGCGGTGCTCAAGTCCGGGCGTGCCCGGAATAGCGAAAGGTCTTGCAAGCGTCTGCTCGTCGCGCTCGTAAGGCATGAAGTTAACAGGGTCTGTTGCGAATTTGATCTCAATCTTCGGCAGGTCACTCATCTGCGGAATAGCCCAGGGTTCCGCGCCGTTGGCAAGGTATCCGTCAGAGAGATAGAAGACTGGCGTCATGTATTTGAATGCGAGTCGCACGGCTTCAATCGCCATGTGAAAGCAGTCTGCCGGAGTCGCGGGCGCAATCACAATCGCGGGGCACTCGCCGTTTCTTCCCCAGACCGCTTGAAAGAGGTCTGCCTGCTCCGTCTTTGTAGGCAATCCCGTAGAAGGCCCGCCGCGCTGCACGTTGATAATGACCAGAGGCAATTCCGTCATCACTGCCAACCCTATGGCTTCCTGCTTGAGCGCAACTCCCGGCCCTGATGTTCCGGTCAAACCAATCTGGCCTGTGAACGACGCGCCAATGGCAGCGCAGATAGCTGCGATCTCATCTTCTGCCTGAAAAGTTTTGACGCCGAAATTCTTATGGCGAGAAAGCTCGTGAAGGATGTCGGAAGCGGGCGTAATCGGGTATGAGCCGTAGAAGAGCGGGCGACCCGCGATTTGCGACGCCGCGATGAAACCAAGCGCCGTAGCCTCGTTGCCTGTAATCTTGCGATACTTGCCCGGCGCAATCTTGGCCTTCTTCACAGTGTAGTGCGTGGTGAAGACTTCTGTGGTGTCGGCAAAATAGTAGCCGGTCTTCAGGGCAATCTCGTTTGCTCTGGCAAGCTCAGGCTTCGTCGAAAATTTCTCGTGAATCCACCTGACCGTTTGCTCCATAGGCCGGTCGTAGAGCCAGTAGAGAACGCCGAGCGCGAAGAAGTTTTTACAACGATCCATCTCCTTGCGCGACAATTCAACCTGCCCTTTGAGCGCATTAAGATTCAGCGTCGTAATCGGCAGCTTGTGCACGCGATAGCCTGCGAGCGACCCGTCGTCCAGAGGGTTCGTGCCATAAGTGGCGTACTTAAGATTCTCTTTCGTGAACGAATCCTCGTTGATGATGAGCGTTCCGCCCTCTTCCAGATCAGCAAGGTTGACTTTCAGCGCAGCCGGGTTCATAGCCACCAGAACGTTCGGCTGGTCGCCGGGCGTTCGTATGTCGCGGTTGCTGAAGTTCAACTGAAAGCCCGACACGCCGGGAAGACTTCCGGCGGGCGCGCGAATCTCCGCCGGAAAATCCGGCAGCGTTGAGATGTCGTTGCCTACGACAGCGGAGGTGTTGGTGAACTGAGTGCCCGTGAGCTGCATGCCGTCGCCGGAATCCCCGGCAAACCGTATGGTCACGGTGTCCAACTCTTCAAGATTCTTTTCGACGTGATCTACCGGCGGTTCGATGACTGTGCTCATTACTCTTTATCGTCCTCTTTAGTTAGATGAATGATGGCAGACGCGATGGCTTTTTACTGCTTCTTAACCTCAAGATGCTTCTATCCTCTGGCAAGAGAGTTTCAAGCGGAGCGCCCATGCTTGCGCGAGTAGAAAACATTTGCCAGGACAAGCCAGGCAAGGAGTACAAGCGATTCAAGGACGCACCAAAATCTTAACACAGAAGCAATGCGTATGCCTTGTCTGGAGAGCCTTGTTTCGACTGTAAAGATGGAAAACTTGCGGAATATGCCCTAGCTTCAGGGGAATTTCGCGGCGCAGGAGGAAGCAGGAAGTTAATGGTTTATTTCAAACCGGCGATGATTCCTGTAGACCCGTATGTCTATAGCGTGAATGTTGAGTCTCACGCTATAGACATACAGGCCGGGGCGACTCTGATTCAAAGTCGCTATGGTGCGGTTAGCGCGGAATCTTGAGCTTCTGGCCGGGATGAATCAAGTTGTAGTTAGGCCCAACCACGTCTCGATTCAAATCCCAAATCTCTTTCCAGTTCTTGCCCCAATGCTTACCTATCTTCGAGAGCGAGTCGCCCGGCTGCACCGTGTACTCTTCATAGCCGCCGCCCTCGACCTCTATGTTCAAAACCAGATCGCCAGCGCGATAGTCCGGGTCAATCTCGCCGTACTTGTCCCACATCTTCTGTTTGACATCGCCGTTATTGGTCGTCCCCGTGATGTAGAGCACGCCTTCCTGCTCGGCCACTTGCAGATTGCCGACGCCGTTCTGGTTCGCAATGTCTATCAACGGCTGATATTTTTCGGTTAATTCCATGATGCCTGCTCCTTATTTGATATTCATCTTGTTGTTGACCTTCTTCGGATGAGATTCCTGCGCGGCCTTCATAGCATCTTGAAGCTTGGCGCGCGGGATGTCTCCCGTCAGGGTCACTTCGCCATTGGCAACCTCTACGTTCACTCCGGTGATTCCGTATTTGGTCAGGGCGGCCATAACATCTGTTTTCAGCTTCGCGTCCGGCGAGACTGGAGGCGGCGTAGCGTTGACGACGGGCGGCTTGACCGTCAAGCTATTCGTGACAGACTTAACGCCGTCCACGCCCTTGGCGATCTGTTCAGCCTTGCTCTTGTCGGCCTCTGAATTGACTGTGCCACTGAGCGTAACTGCGCCGCTCTGAGCCGTAACATTGATTCCGGCGCTCGACAGCGTTGTGTCGGCGGCGAGCTTCGCTTTGACGTTCGCGGCCAATGTCGCGTCGTCCGGCCCACGATTACAGGCCGCAATCATTCCTATTAACAGAATGCTGATTCCAACAGACAGTATTTTGTTGGGCAACCTCATTATTTGTTTCTCCTTCTTCATTCTAAATTTAAGAACCTCAGATTTTCGATTACGTCAGTCGCAGCCATCGAAAGCAATGTTGCAACTTGAACGTGTAGCGCAGAGCTTGAATCCTGCGCATAACGCGCGCACTTGTTCGCGCATGCCAATCAATCCCTCAATCAAGACCGGCCCGCTATTTTGGAGATGGCAATCGCCAGCGCGGCTGCTCCAAGCGTCTTCACCAGTGTAGGATGTTGAGAATAGAAATTGCTTACTTCGTCAATCACCGAAGGATTATGTCTTGCAGCTTCCGCCGCGAGATGCTCAGCCGCTTCAGGTGAAACCTGTTGCGCCTGCTCAGGTGTAACTTCCGTCTGGCCTCCTGCGAGCAATCCGGCGAGACCGCTCGCGCCTGAGCCGCCGCGTGATAACATTTGCGAAACGATTGCCGGGCCAGCCGCCGCGATCACAGTGTTGAGGAGTCCGGCGCGCTGCTCGCCGCTGCCATTGGTAAAAAGTTGCCCGACCATATTTTCAAAAGGCGGCGTCTGGTCTGAACGAAAAGCCGCAGCCAGGCCATCAGCCAGAGCTGATTGAGGAGCATGCTGCGCAACCTGGTCAAAGTCATCATGCGCAGTTGCAGGAGCTTGCCCCGTAGCCGCTCCGCTATATTGCTGCAACAATCCACCGAGTTGATTCATCCAATCCATCTAATCTTTCACCTCCAAAAATTAAAATTGTAAGTATGCCGAGACTCAAGCTGACCCGCCTTGCGGTCGCACTCAGGTTAATTGCGCTCGACTTTAAGCCCCACGCCCGTTGACCCATCTGTTACACGGGAAATTTCGCGGATTGCTCAGAGAGGAGTGGCTAGAATCTCACATGCGTAAAAACGAGGGATGCAAGAAAGACGTTTGTTCTATCTGCATTTGATTAATCGCCAGAGACCTTATGCGAATCGCATGGCTTTGTCAAACATTGCCCGGTCTATTTCAGGGTCTACTCATTACTTGAGGAGATGCGAGATTTTTCACCGCAGAGACTCGTAGAGAGTGTGCGTTGCGCGAGAGATATTGAGCAGCATTCACGCCTCTCTGCGCAACTCTTTCTCGAAAGGAGAGAGCTTTACCAGCCGCTCGATGATGCCCGGCAGAACTTCAAGCGCGAAGTCAATCTCCGCTTCGGTGTTGTAGCGACCGAGCGAGAATCTGATTGAGCCTTGAGCGCGCGAGTATGGAATCTCCATTGCCCGCAAGACCGTAGAGGAGACGTGCGACTCCGCGTTGCAGGCCGAGCCTGTCGAGACACAAATCCCTTCTTCGTCCAGATGCGCAAGAATGCTCTCGCCTTCCGTGTGCTCGAAAGAGATGTTCGCAGTGTTCGGCAGACGCTTCTCGCGGTCTTCCGGGCCGTTCAGATGCGCGTTCGGAATTTTTTGGAGAATCGTATCTTCAAGTTTGTCACGCAATCGCCGAATCTCTGTGTGACCGTCGCTCCTTTGGGCCAACTCGCACGCAGCACCCAGCGCAACTATGTACGGCACGGCCTCTGTGCCCGCGCGACGCCCGCGCTCCTGGCCGCCGCCTATGATGAATGAAGGAAGATTCACGCCGCGACGAATGTAGAGCGCGCCCACGCCTTTCGGCGCATGAAACTTATGGCCTGAAAGAGCGAACAGATCAATCTCCTTTTTTTTGAGATCAATCGGAATCTTTCCAACAGCCTGCACGCCGTCAACGTGAAAGAGTGCTTCGGAATTCTCGCGCACAACTTTTCCGATTTCTTCAACGGGAAAGAGCACGCCCGTCTCGTTGTTCGCCAGCATCACAGAAACCATAGCCGTGTCCGGCCTCAATGCCGCACGCAAATCTTCAAGATCAATCAAGCCCTCTACGTCAACCCCGAGCCACGTCACCTCGTAACCCTCTCTCTCCAACTTCTCGCACAGATTCCTCACAGCCTCGTGCTCAACCGCCGTCGTGACGATGTGCCGCCTCTCCGGCTTCAACTCAAGCGCGCCGCGAATGGCCGAGTTGTCCGATTCTGACCCGCAAGACGTGAACACAATCTCGTCCGCCTCTTCAGCGCCAAGCAAAGCGGCAACCTGTTCGCGCGCCCTCTCCACCGCCCGCCGAATCTCTCGCCCGAACGTATGCGCCGAAGACGGATTGCCGTAATGCTCATTCAAAAAGGGACGCATCGCCCCAAAGACTTCCGGCGCGACCCGCGTTGTTGCGTTGTTGTCCAGGTAGATTATCTTTTCGTTCAGCATGATTATTGAAACTTATATTCCAGTCTGTTCAGTGCGCCAGTAATCATCAAGAATATCTTGAATAAGAGGCTGGCACGAGCCGCAGCCCGCTCCGGCGTGGCAGGCGCGTGTGACCTCTGCGACCGTGCGCAAATGATTTGATTGAATGATTGTTTCGATTCTATTTTCCGAGACGCCGAAGCAGGTGCAGATGAGCGCTTCGTCGCCCGTCCATTCTTCTAAGGTCGTCTGGCGATAATAGAGAGCCGCCGCGTGTAGCGCTTCGCGGCAGAGCGTTATGCAGTGGGTTTTATAGGGCGGCACTTCACCAAGCTCTTGTCTTATCTCATCTTCACTCAACGCTGCGGCCTCACCGACTTTCATGCCGCACACCAGTTCAGTGATAAGCGAAGCCGATGCCACGAGGTAGCCGCATCCGGTCGCTTTGAATTTTGCGTCCGCGATTCTCTGCGTTGAAGAATCAACTCGCAGAGTGAGATGGAGGATTGCGCCGCAGACGAGAGAGCCTGCGCGGCCTTCGGCTTCGGCGTCTCTGATTTCGCCTACGTTGCGCGGGTTCAAAAAGTGCTCCCGAACGTGCTCAGGATAGAAGGACATGACCTACAGTTCTGTTTCGCTCTCTCAAATTGTGCTCGCAAAAGAGCCTAAACTTGCAACTTGTGATTGTCAAAAGGCATCTGAGAGAGTTCCCGCGAGGAATGACAAAAGGCACGTGTTACGGCATAATGATTGGTTGATGTTCTGGTCGGAATAGTTGACTATATAGATAGAAGCAAGAATCAATAGACTCAGAGACGAAGAAACTTTTATGACCCAAGTATCTGAACAGAGCGTGCTGGAAGCCTTGCGGCAGGTCAGAGACCCGGACTTGCACAAGGACATAGTGGCGCTCGGATTTATTAAAGATTTGAAGATTGAAGGCGGCGCGGTTTCATTCCGAATCGTGCTGACTACGCCGGCCTGCCCCGTGCGCGAGCAGATGGAAGGCGAGGCGCGCGCGTTTGTAGGCGCTATTCCGGGCGTAGAGTCCGTCAACGTGACGATGGATGCGGAAGTGCCGAAAGGTCGTGGATTAGGCGAGAAACTTTCCGTTCCGGGCGTGCGCAACATCATAGCCGTCTCTTCCGGCAAAGGCGGCGTAGGCAAATCAACTGTCGCGGTGAACATGGCCGTTTCACTTGCGCTCGACGGTGCGCGCGTTGGTTTGATGGATGCGGACGTGTATGGGCCTAACGTGCCTATGATGCTCGGCGCTGGCTCGGCTCAGCCTGTGGTTGAAGGACGGCAGCTTGTGCCCCTTGAAGCTTACGGCGTGCGATTCATGTCAATGGCGATTTTGAAGCCGGGCGACGAACCCCTAATTGTGCGCGGGCCAATACTGCACGGGCTGGTACGACAGTTTCTGTCCGATGTTAAATGGGGCGAGCTTGACTATTTGATCGTTGACATGCCGCCGGGCACGGGCGATGTTCAATTGAGTTTGGCTCAACTCGTACCCGTACAGGGCGCAGTGCTTGTCACAACTCCACAGGAAGTAGCGCTCGCAGATGTGCGGCGCGCTTTGAGGATGTTCGAGACAGTAGCAGTGCCAATCCTGGGCGTCGTAGAGAACATGAGCTATTTCGTCGCTCCCGATACGGGCGCGCGTTACAATATCTTTGGCGAGGGCGGCGGGCAGAAGCTTGCCAGTGAATACAGCGTTCCTTTTCTGGGCGCAGTGCCTTTGGGGATGGAAGTGCGCGAGGCTGGCGACAGTGGCGTGCCGGTGGTTGTGAGCCAGCCGGATTCGCCGCAATCCAAAGCTTTCCGGCGCATGGCCGAAGAGGTTGCGCGTCAGGTTTCGATTGAAGCCATGAAACCGGAGCTTGTCGTTTTGGGCAAAGCTCGATAAAAATTTTCAGTTTTAAGTCTTCAGTTTTTGGTTGACAAACGAGACCGAAAGCCTAAAACTTAAGACAGTCTTAATAAGGAGAAAGAATAAAGTAATGTCAGCGACAACAACAGTTCCAACGGTTGCGATTGACCTCACTGCGCAGGCGGCTGAGGAAGTTAAGAAATTTATGACAAGCGAAGAGGGCTTGCCTGAGACTGCGGGCTTGCGCGTGCGCGTGATTCCGGGCGGCTGCTCTGGATTTCAGTACAGCCTGAACATTGAAGAGGAGTCGCGCCAGGGCGACTATATCATGGACGAGCACGGCGTTCGCCTCTTCATTGATATGTTCAGCGCGCAGTACCTGAACGGCGTAAAGATTGACTACGTGACGAACGTGATGGGTTCGGGCTTTACGTTCACGAACCCGAACGCCACGGGAAGCTGCGGCTGCGGCTCTTCGTTCACGGCGTAAATTTTAAGAGATTAAAGAAGCTGCAATGGCGCGTGTGCGCGTGGCTCGCTTGCCAGCAATCTCCTTCTGCGAAGAGACGGCAAGCCAGCTTTCGCGCATTCGCGCTATTTCTTTATAATGCGCCGGGGGTTCTCAAATGAATCCTTTACGACGGAGGTGAGCGATGAAAAAATTCTTGCAGCTATGCGCAATCTTTCTGACTCTCCTTTTCGGAATTGTCAGCGCAACTCCGGCTCAGAGCGGCGGACAAATCACGGAGATTTCTCTGGCACGGACGGCTTGTTTCGGAAGATGCCCGGTGTACGAGGTGATTCTGCGTGCGGACGGGACTGCCACCTACATCGGTAGACGCTTCGCCCCGCGCACAGGCACGTATAAGGGCAAGATTTCGAGCCGTGATTTTAATAAGCTTGCCCGGCTTCTGATAGCGCGAGATTTCTTCAATTTTGAAGATCACTACGCAGTTCATGCGACAGACCTCCCCAGTGCAAACACCAGCGCTCTGCGCGGCGGCATGCGCAAGCGCGTGGAAGATTATGGCCCCGGCTTTGAAGAGAGCATGGGAAGGAATGGACAACCGGCAGGGCGCGCGCATGCGCCCACCGGATTGCTTGAGATAGAGCGAGCGATTGATGCTGTAGCCGTGCGTATCAAGTGGGTGAAAGTTAGTGACAACGTGGATCATCATCGCACGAATGACTGAAGATGTTAGAGCTTGTTCAGGCAGAATCGGCAGAACATCTGGCAGAGGCCCGAAAACTTTTTCTTGAGTATGCAGAATGGCTAGGCATCTCGCTCTGCTTTCAGAATTTCGATGAAGAAGTGAATGGCTTGCCCGGCAAGTATGCTGCGCCTGAGGGGCGACTTCTGCTCGCCGTGTTTGATGAAAAAGTCGCTGGCTGCATTGCGCTCCGAAAAACAGGCGAGGGCGTGTGCGAGATGAAGCGGCTCTTCGTCAGACCGGGTTTTCGCGGCAAAGGCATTGGCCTTGCTCTAGCTCGCGCGCTCATTGAAGAGGCGCATCAGCTAGGCTACGAACGAATGCTTCTTGATACGCTGCCGTCCGTGATGGAAGAAGCGGTCGCAATGTACCGCTCGCTAGGCTTTCACCAGATTGAACCCTACTACTTCAATCCTGTCGAAGATGCGCTCTTCATGGAAAAGATTCTTTAAGTGATAAGTGATAAGTGATAAGAAAGAGAAGAAGCGTTCGTCTTATCACTTATCACTCATCACTCATCACCCTCTCACAGGCTTGCCCTTTCATCTTGCTTTGTGCCAAATTCTGATTGCAATCTCAACGAACAATCAGGAGTGGTAAAGATGCCAAAGGTAGAGGCGCAGACTGCGCAGGGTGAAGTAAGTTTTGAGGCTGAAGATGGGAAGAAGCTTGTGCTGGCAATTGAAGACGCTGGCATAGATATTTTGCACCGTTGCGGCGGCAACGCGAAATGTACTACGTGCCGTGTAGAAGTTTTAGAGGGCGACCCGGGCGAGATGCAGGAACTTGAGCGCAATCGTCTGGCGATGGAGACAGGACTGGCCGAGAACGTTCGGCTCTCCTGCCAGGTTCGAGTTCACGACGAGTTGAAAGTGCGCGTCATCAACCAGTCCAGCGTTACGGGCTTGCCGCCCGGCCCAAGACCTGTGGATTGAAGTCCGGAGTCTAAGAGTCAACTCGTCAAAAACAGCTTTCGGCTTTTGACTCCAGACTCCAGACTTAATCTTGTCACTTGTCACTGCTTTTATGTGGTGCTAATCTTCGCGCGTACTTTCACGCCATACGAAGTTAGAATGGAACCGAGACGATATAGAAGGCTCTTTGCTAAAAGAAGTAAAGACTGCCGGAAGCTGTTTCGTCGAAAGGTGCGCATCTGCCGCGCAGGATTACGGAGAACGAGCGGGGCACGCGCATGCAAGCTTCACACTTATAAAAATTCGGAGGACGTATGTTGATAGAGTCTGCCGTTCATCTCCCCGACCACTTAGGGATGCTGCAAAGAATCTTTACTATGCCGGATGCTGCTCTGCTGATCAGAATACTGATTCGCTGGGCGCATTTTGTCGGCGGCATCACCTGGATCGGGATGCTCTATTTCTTCAATCTGGTCAACGTCAATTTTCAAAAGGCGATAGATGCGCCCACGAAAAAGGTCGTCAATCCAAACCTGCTGCTCCCTGCGCTCTGGTACTTTCGCTGGGGCGCGGTCGTCACGGTGCTCGCCGGATTAACCTACTTTGCGACCTATTACCTGGCGTCCGACACGCGCAATGCAAACACGCTGGGGCGCGCTTCAGCCAACGTCTGGCTCATACTCATCGTCTGGCTCTTGATCCCCTGCATCACGTTCGCCATAGAATACTTCATCATCATGAAGGCCGGGGTGAACGATGGCCGTGTGCTCGCCGTTATAGTTGCAGTGCTTGTAGTCTTGATGGCGGTCGCCAGCACTTACTGGCTCAATTCGCAGTTGATGGGCGCGAACGGCGAGAGCTATGCCAGCAACCATTCGCTATCAATCGGAATCGGCGGCGGACTGGGCATTATCATGCTCTTGAACGTGTGGGGCATTATATGGCCTGCGCAGAAGCGCATCATCGCGGGCATGGTTTCAGGAGATGCCGCGCCGCCCGATTTAGGGCGCAAGGCATTTCTGGCCTCGCGTGCCAACGCATGGCTCTCGCTGCCTATGCTCTTCTTCATGGCAACGGCGGGACACTATGTGATTCTAGGAAAATGATGTGCGACATGAGGTAACGAAAGACTCTGTATTCTGAGGAGAGAATAATAGAGTTCATCTTTACCTGATACTTAAGAAGAAGCGGCGCGACAGATGATGCTTTATCATGCATCGCATCTGTCGCGCCGCTTCTCTTTGCAACACTAAAGCCTCACGCTCTTCATTGATTCGTAAAAATTTAAGAGCAGGTTCTGATGGGAAATACTCCTCTTTTCGTCAAAAGGGAATCATGCGCGCAGCTTTTAGCCCGCGAGCAACAAATTTTAGGAGGTAGAGATGGATTCTGGAAAAGTGTACCAGCCCAAACAGTTCAACCTGAGCGGATTGAACGGCATCTCCGATAAGACGCTGGAGATGCATTTCAAGCTGTACGAGGGCTATGTGAAAGAGACCAATCATCTGACCGAAAAGATCAACGAGTTCATAAAGGACGGCAGGGTTGACCAGGAAGAGATGCCCGCATATTCAGAGTTGAGCAGGCGTATGGGCTTTGAATATAACGGCATGGTCTTGCACGAATATTACTTCGGGAACATGAAGCGCGGCGGCTCGGTTGATCCTGAGAAGAATTCAAGATTCTTCCAAGCTGCTGAAGAGAGTTTCGGCAGCTACGACATCTGGAAAACGGATTTCGTCGGTATAGGCAAGATGCGCGGCGTGGGCTGGGCTATCTGTTACGAGAACCCGGAGAACGGGCGTATCTCGAACCACTGGATAACGCTGCACGAGACGGGCAACGTCGCGGGCTTCATTCCTGTGCTGGTAATGGACGTGTGGGAGCACGCATTCCTTTTAGATTACAAACCTGCGGACAGACCCAAATACATAGAAGCTTTCTTCTCAAACATTGACTGGGAAGAGGTCACAGGGAGATTGAGAGCGAGCGCAGGCACGCAGTCGAAGTCAGCGGTTGAAGGGCAAGGATGAGAAAGTAGTGCAGAATGCGGAGTGCAGAATGATGAATTAAATCTTTTTCATTCTGCACTCATCACTCATCATTGATCTCTCATCCTTATCCTTAAGGTTTGTACTATAATTCAGGAAAACGCAATCTTCAGTTTTGGAGGGAATATGAGAACGCTCGAACGCATCGCTCTGTCTTTCGCGCTCCCGGTATTGTCTGCTCTTTTAATTGCCGGATGCACGACCGCTGATGATAACTCGCAGACGACCGCGACTACGAATGTGAACTCGCCCGCGGCCTCGCCGTCGCCATCGCCCCAAAAACTTTCGGTCGTCGCGCGCCCGCAGAAGATAGCAGACCAGCAGGCGCAGCGCGGCGCTGAAGAAGAGGCCAAGCCTGTCTTGAAGATCGTTGAGCCGCGCGCTGGCGCGACCATCACAGGCTCGACCGTGAATCTGCGGCTTGATTTAAGCGGCAATCCTCTTAACGGCTACCACCCGCACAAGAACCCGGACGGCAAGGGCAACCACATTCACGTCATACTGGACAACCAGCCCTACGAGGCTTACTACGAGATTGACCAGGGGCCGTTCGAGCTGCGCAACGTTACCGAGGGCAAGCACACGATTCGAGTCTTCGCTTCGCGCCCGTGGCACGAGAGCTACAAGAACGATGGTAACTTTCAGATGGTCACGTTCACAGTGAAAGGCGGCGGCGATGCGTCGCGGCCTACGACGACGAATTCCGGGCAGGTGATGGCGAATAATAATGCTGGCACGCGCTCGAACACGAACGCGACTGCGAACACCGGGGGAAACGCGAACGCAGCAGCGCAGCATGAAGGGCATGACATGGCTTCGAGCACTGCGGGCGAAGTTGATCCGCGAAAACCGCTGCTCACCTACAGCCGTCCAAAGGGCGCGTACACGGGCGACGAAGCAGACCCTATAATGATTGACTTCTGGCTATCGAACGCCAAGTTGCAGGGCAACGGCGGCGATTACCGTGTGCGCTACACGATTGATAATGGCGAAGCGCAGTACATAGATACATGGGCACCAATATGGCTGACCGGCTGGGTGAACGGCAAGCACACCATCAAGCTGGAACTCGTTGACAAGAGCGGCAACGTGGTTGACAACGGAGGCTACAATTCGACCACACGCGAGATAACTGTGACGAGGTAAATCGTAAAAGATGGTGATGGGGCGGCAGAAGATTGGGGACGGAATCTCTTATCTGAGATTTAAAATCTCAGATAAGATTTAAGTAGTCATGGGACTCCACGCGCTTGCCGCCTCTCACTGCTTTTTCAGTTGCGTGATCAGGTCAAGTAGCGCCATCGGATTGATGGGTTTCGTCAGATGCGCGTTGAAGCCTGATTTAAGAGCGCGCCCTCGGTCGTCGTAAGCTGAAAAGCCGGTGACGGCTATGAGCGGCGTGCTGGTGTATTGCGGAAGTCTGCGCAGGGCTTCGGCCAGTTCGTAGCCGTTCATGCCCGGCATGCCTATGTCTGAGACTATGACATCGAAATGTTCGGAGCGAGCGGCGTCGAGCGCCTCGTTGGCGGAATAAGCCATCACCGCGTCATATCCCGCGTGGCTCAGGAATAGCGCGATCATCTCCGTCACGTCCGGCGCATCGTCAACTACAAGAGCGCGCTGCTTGGACTCGTCCGTGCCGGGCACTTCCCGCTCAAAGCTCTCCCGCTCTCCTCCTCCATTGGAGCCGTTGCCATACGGGCTATGAATAAGTGGAAAAGGCAGACGATTGCCGACCGGGGCTTCTGGGAGCAACACAAATCCTTGCATCGGCGGT
>DATHJK010000389.1:0-2774 GCA_035316225.1 Pyrinomonadaceae bacterium | reverse complement strand
AGCTCAAACGCACGCTCAAGAATTTGAGGGGCGAGGGTGTGCTTACACGCGAGCATGTCGAGGCTGCCTTGCGCGAGATTCGCATGGCGCTTCTGGAAGCGGACGTGAACTACAAGGTCGCCAAAGATTTCATCGCGTCTGTTAAAGAGAAAGCCGAGGGGCAACAGGTCTGGATGGAGTTGAAACCATCGGAGCAGGTCGTCAAGATTGTTTACGACGAGCTTGTTGACCTGCTGGGCGGCACAAGCTCGCGCCTAGTCTTTACGAAGACGATTCCGAACGTCGTGATGATCGTAGGTCTTCAAGGCTCCGGCAAGACGACTTCGACCGGGAAAATTGCAATGTGGCTTGCGAAGAATCAGGAGCGACAACCTCTGCTGGTTTCTACGGACGTTTATCGCCCTGCCGCGCGCGAGCAGTTGAAAGTGATAGCCCGCGCAACGGGGCAATCAATCTTCGAGATGCCGGAGACAAATGATGCGCTGGTGCTGGCGCGCGAAGCTTACAAGCACGCGCAACAGACCGGCTTCGACACTCTGCTGATTGACACCGCCGGGCGACTTCACATTGACGACGAGTTGATGGAAGAGCTTGTCTCAATCAAGAGCGAGACGAAGCCGATTGAGATTCTGTTCGTGGCGGACGCTATGACGGGACAGGATGCCGTTCGCTCCGGCGAAGAGTTTCATCGTCGCGTAGGCATCACCGGCGTCGTCCTGACGAAGATGGACGGCGATGCTCGCGGCGGCGCTGCGCTCTCTATCAAACAGGTCACAGGCCAGCCCGTCAAATTCGTAGGCGTAGGCGAAAAATACGATGCGCTCGAACCCTTCTATCCTGACCGGATAGCGCAGAGAATCTTGGGCATGGGCGACGTGCTCTCGCTCATAGAAGAGGTTCAGACGAAAGTTGATCAGACGGAAGCAGAGGCGCAGCTCAAGAAGCTTCAGAAGAACCAGTTCACGCTCGACGATTTTCGCTCACAGCTTCGTCAGGTCAAGCGGCTAGGCTCTTTCTCTAAAATCATGAAGCTGTTGCCGGACCAGCTTCTAGGCGGCATGGGAATGCCGGAATTGACGGAAGAGCAGACGGCGCAGATGGAGAAGGAGTTGAAGCGCACAGAGGCCATCATTGATTCTATGACGACCGAAGAGCGCGCCAATCACATCATACTGAACGCGAACCGACGGCGCAGAATCGCTCGCGGCTCAGGCACGGCGGTGGCGGACGTGAACGCTCTTATCAAGCAGTACACGGATATGCGCCAGATGATGCGGCAGCTATCGGGCACAGGTATTTTCGGCGGCGGCAGCGGCGGCGGAGGCGGAATGAAAGGTCGCATGATGCGCCGCATGGC
Organism: Pyrinomonadaceae bacterium; assembly: GCA_035316225.1. Taxonomy (GTDB): domain Bacteria; phylum Acidobacteriota; class Blastocatellia; order Pyrinomonadales; family Pyrinomonadaceae; genus 3-1-20CM-3-53-8. The sequence continues at coordinate 1,417 of DATHJK010000389.1, read as the reverse complement.
CGGAATGATGGGCATGCCGGACATGAGCGGCATGATGGACGATAACGGGGATTTCGGCGGCGGCGGGCTGCCGCAACTGCCAGCCGCGCCGTCTCGCAAGAAATTAAAGAAGAAACGGAAGAAGAAGAAGCGGTGATAAGTGATGAGTGATAAGAGAAAAGCTAATCTCTTTCTTATCACTTATCACTTATCGCTTATCACTGGAGGATTACGACTTGTTAGCAATTAGACTGATGCGCATGGGCGCGAAGAAGAGACCTTCATACAGGATCGTTGTGAAGGAGAAGCTTTCGAAGCGCGATGGTGCGTATATCGAAAATCTGGGCACGTACAATCCTACGCGCGACCCGGCTGAGATTAAGCTGGATGCAGAGCGCGTACAGTATTGGATAGAGCGTGGCGCACAGCCCACAGAGACCGTTCGCCGCATCATTAAGCGGAACGCGAAGACGCAAACGCAACCGGAGACAGTTTAGAGTCTAGGAGTCTGGAGTCTGAGGTCAAAAGCAAAAGACTGTTTTTGACCTCGGACTCCAGACTCCAGACTTTAGACTCCAGACTTTTATGAAAGAGACCGTCGAGATGATCGTCAGGGCAATCGTTGATGACGCCGAGGCGGTGGACGTGCGCGAAGTGGAGAAGGGCGGCGCGATAATCATAGAGATTCGCGTAGCGCCCGACGACATGGGCAAGATAATTGGGCGGCAGGGGCGAACGGTGCGCGCCATGCGCTCGCTGCTTCACGCCGTTGGCACAAAGCGCAGCCGCCGCTACGTTCTGGAAATCGTGGAATGAGCGAGAGCAAAGGTGGCGCGCACGACGATCCCGCCAATGAAGAGTTGGTTGCAGTCGCTCTGGTAGTCAGGACGCGAGGCTTGCGCGGCGAAGTCGTCGCAGAGCTTTTGACAGATTTCCCCGAACGCTTCCGTGAACTCGAACGGCTTATAGCCGTTGATGCGCGCGGACGGCGCGAAACACTGAAGCTTGAAGAACACTGGTTTCAGAAGGGGCGCGTCGTGCTCAAATTCGCAGGGTTCGATTCGATTGAAGAAGCGCAGGCGTTGATAGGACGCGAGCTGGCCGTGCCCGAAGCTGAGCGCATGCCGCTCTCAGAAGACGAGTTCTACGACTGGGAGCTTCAGGGCTGCGAGGTCTTGACAATAGAGGACGAAAGGTTGGGGCGAGTCGTAAAAATGATGAAGACAGGCGGCGTCGAGATGCTCGTCGTCGAAAGTGAAAGCGGGCGCGATTATCTGATACCACTGGCCGAAGAGATTTGCGTCGAGATTGACGTGGAACGTAAACGGATTCGCGTGGACGCGCCCGAAGGAATGTTAGAACTATAGAGGTCAGAGGCTAGAGGTTGGATGTCAGTAAAAGGCTTAGACCAACCTCTGACCTCCAGCCTCTGACCTCT
>DATHJK010000388.1:0-2644 GCA_035316225.1 Pyrinomonadaceae bacterium | reverse complement strand
TGCGCACGGGTGCGCGCAGCGTCGTCCATCCCTGCGTGATAGCTTACGGCGCTCAAGCCCGCAGACTGCAAGCGCCCTGAAATCTGTTCGACCGCTTTGCGCGTTGATGTGTAGATGATGCCAGAGCCACCTTCGGTCGCTGCCAGTCGTTTGATGTGAGCAATCTTGTCGCGCTCTTTCTCTGTGTGTAAGACGTTGATTGAGAGGTTAGGGCGGTCAAAGCCGCTGACGAACGTGCGTGGCTCGTGCAAGCCCAACTGCTCTATGATGTCCGAGCGAACGTAAGGCGTGGCCGTCGCTGTCAGGGCTACGGCCTGTGGTCGCCCGATTGCTTCAAGCGCAGTCTTCAGACGCAAATAGTCTGGGCGAAAATCGTGCCCCCAGTGCGAGATGCAATGAGCCTCGTCAACGGCGAAGAGCGTTATGTTCGCGTTTCTCAGAGTTTCGACGAAGTGCGCGCTGCGGAATCGCTCGGGCGCTACGTAAATGAGCTTGAAGTGGCCGCGCCTCAATGCGGCGATGCGCGATTTCTGTTCCTCGAAATCAATGGAGCTGTTGACGAAAGTGGCCGGAAGATTTCTGGCATGAAGCGCGTCCACCTGATCTTTCATCAGGGCTATGAGCGGCGAGACAACAACGGTCGCGCCTTCGCGCATGAGCGCAGGCAACTGGTAGCAGAGTGACTTGCCTCCGCCCGTAGGCATCACAACAACCGTGTCATGCCCGTCAAGAATCGAACGGACGACTTCGCGCTGGCCTTCACGGAAATCCTCGAAGCCGAAATGTGTGTGGAGCGCTGTGAGGGACTCTTCTATAGTCGCCATAAAAAACGTGACAAGTGAAAAGAAAAAGCTGAAAAATGATTTTAACTTGTCACCTGTAACTTGTCACCCACCGCGCACGCTTTCGGTAAACTGTGCTAAGATGTAGTGCGTCATTCAGAATCCCTTTGAGAGCTTTATCTCTTCCCTTACGCCAGCGAGCGTCAACATCAATAATTATCTTAAAGCTCAAGATTTGCGGGAATTGCATGTTCTAGCAAATGCCCAACGGGAAATCTTTAAGAAGCACAAAGTAGTTTGAGTCGCCTCTATCAGGATTTGAGATGGCTCATGCCAGATAGGGATTGACATTTTGTTTCTTCTGAATAATATTGTGCTTCGCCCTGAGATTGATTTCCCCGAAAGGGTGTCAATCCTCACGGACTATATTAACCCTCTTTCGACTTAAGGAGACTTTCTATGAGAAAATTCACCCCCCTACATCGCGCTCTGTTGGTTAGCGCTCTCTTTTGCGGGGCACTTTGTGCTCTCATGCTCAGCGCTCCCACTTCCACGGGACACGCGGCAGCACCGGCAGCAAAAGCGCAGAGGAGATATGCGCTTGCGATTACAAACAGCTCGAAGTACGACATACATCGCATTTATATGTCATCGAGCGAGGACAGGAGCTGGGGGCCTGACCAGCTAGGAGACTACATCTTGAAGACAGGTCAGTCGTTCACTATAAACAACCTCGTCCCAGGCGAATATGACGTTAAGTTTGTGGATGAGGACGGAGACGAGTGCGTACTGAAGAATATACAGATCTTCAAGAATACATCTTGGGAACTGACGACGAGTTGGCTGACAAGATGCGAAGGTTATCACTGATGAAGCTGTAGGCTAGGGCTTAGAGCTTCTGCGGCACTCTCCTTAGTTGACGCCGCTATTGGACAGGATTGGTCGGGTAAAATCTTTCGCGCTTGTCTCGCTTCACTGAAACGGAGCGCGAATGCACGCCCGCCATCTGGCTAATAGCGGCGTTATGCTGTTCGGCGTAAGAAGCGCTAAATTCAGGACTGTAAGCCTGTAAGCGCGTGCAGTCGATAATGGCGCGAACGGCTGACAGCAGAAACCCCTGCTCTGTAGAATTGGCCGTTGACGACTCTCTGGATAAGTTGCTCTTTATGGTTGAGCATAGGTGGAAGTCACGCACCAAACGCGATCTGATGATAGAGGTGTGGGAGCACCTCGATTGCGAATCCGTTGGCGGGCGCGAGCTTGAGGAAATTCTGGGAGCGGTGCGCGAGCGATTCGGCGAGGGTGCGGTCGAAAGCCCTGCGGCTGTGGCGCGCCTGCTGGCTGACGAGGGCGCAGAGCTTCGCCATGCGGAAGTGCTCGAACTGGATGTGCGGCACCGCGAGCACGACCCTTACGAAGCGATGTTTCGCAACGTTCTGAAGTTTGCGGATTTCACACAGGCCGCAAACTCCATTAAGCGTCTGGATAATTTGCGAAGACAGTTCGCGCGCACAAAAGATCAGGAGGGCTTGCGCCGCGTGCGCGATACTGCTCTGAAGGGGAAGAAGCGAGCGCAGATGATTTCGCGCAACCAGTCGGTTGATCCGCGAAAGCGTGCGGAAAAAGAGGAGATAGCCGAATGGTTCACAGTCTGGCTGCAACAGCCCCAAATTTTTCAAGACTGGCTGGAACTTCGCATGCGCTCTGCTGACTTCAAGAAACGTTTTGAAGAGCAGGAAGGAAATAAGGGATGAGGGATGAATAAGAAGGATTGAATGCGACAGGATGCAATCATCTCAACCCGTTTCATCCCTCATCCCTCATCCTTCATCCCTTCTCTTCCCGGTATGCCACTTGCCAAA
>DATHJK010000387.1:0-4473 GCA_035316225.1 Pyrinomonadaceae bacterium | reverse complement strand
GGTGCATCTCTTCCGCGAAGCGAATCGAGCCGCGAATCTCCTGCTCACGGTCTGCGCGGAATATCACAGGGCGCTCGCCGCGCACATAAGGCGCGAGCGAGGCGAGCACTATATTCATGTCCGGGCGCGGCAAAGTGTTATCGTGCGCGTAAGCGTCCTGGGCTTTCGAGTAAGCTTCTGCGTCGCGCAGCATCTTGCGCAGTTGCTCTACCTGACGGTCGCGCGTCGTGATGGCCTCTGTGATGGGAATCTGGTTGACGTTGAAGAAGTCGAAGCTTTGAGTTGCCACGCGCGGGAAGTTGATGATGAGCGCGGCGTTCGAGACCACGGCCATCTCGCGCGGGCTTGTGCCGTTCAGGTTGATGATTGCGCCCTGTCCCGCAATCAACCCGCCGAGCGGTTGAGTCATAACGGTCGTCACGCCGTTGACGCGCGCCACTGCGACGTGAGCGCTGTGAGGGTTAAGGGCAACGATGGCCTGCGCGTTCGGGTTGAGGTCTCCGACTTCCGTAGTGTCAACTGTGCCCGGCCCGCCCGATTCGATTTCGAGCAAGCCGATTGCAGTCCCCAGATCAATCATGCCCGGATAGACGCTTAAGCCCTGCCCGTTAATCTCCTCGGCTCCGGCGGGCACTGTTACGTTCGCGCCCACAGCTTCTATCTTTCCGTTGCGAATTACCAGAGAGCCGTTCTCAATATCCGCGCCGCTCACAGTCACTATACGAGCGTTGCGGATGACGAACGTCCCTTGCGGCCCCATCACGCCCATCTGAACGGTAGGGTTCGCGGGCTGCTGAGCTTTCACGGCGACGAAGGCGATCATGGAAGCGCAGCCGAGCGCGGCCAGTAGACAGGAGAAGAAGTAGAGACCATTTCTGAAGAAGCGAAAAACTCTTAATCGCCGCGTCTGCGCGTCATAAGACATTCTTGTGCTCATTGGTGCTGATCTCCTCTCCACCCGTCATCGTCCTGCGCTGGTCTGCGCGCTGGGCCGGGCGCGCTGGGCGGTGTGCCGCCGGGTCTGTTAGGCTCTGCCGTTTCCAGCGTCCTGCGTTCCTGTTCCATCTGAGGACGGCGCGCGATGTCCTGCTGGCGGTCGAAGAAAACTTCGCCTTCAATGAAGGTCATCTCGGCGTGAGCGTAGGTGCTCAACGGGTGCGCGCTCCAGATAACCAGGTCTGCGTCTTTGCCAACGTCAATCGAGCCTACGCGGTTATCAATGCCCAACTGCTTCGCAGGATTCAGCGTTACCATCCTCAACGCTTCGTCCTCAGGCACGTCGCCGTACTTCATTACTTTGGCCGCTTCTATGTTGAGACGCCGCGCCAGCTCATCCGAATCGGAGTTGAGCGAAACGACTATGCCTGCGCGCCACATGATGGCGGCGTTGTAAGGCGTGGCATCGTAAGCTTCGATTTTGTAGCCCCACCAGTCTGAGAAGGTAGAAGCGCCCGCGCCATGCTCCGCAATCTCGCGCGCAACTTTGTAGCCTTCCAGCGCGTGCTGAAAAGTTCTGACCTTGAAGCCGAATTCGTTAGCAACATTAATGAGCATCAGGATTTCGTCTGAGCGATAGCAGTGCGAGTGAACATAGCGCCTGCCTTCCAGAACTTCCACGAGCGGCTCAAGCTGCAAATCGCGGCGCGGCGGAATCAGGTTGCGCTCGCCGCGCTGTTGCGCTGCGCGGTATTCGTCCCACGTGCGTTTGTAATCCCTTGCCCTTGTGAACGCATCGCGTATTGTCTCTTCAACGCCCATGCGCGTTGCAGGGTAACGTCGCGGCTGTCCCTGTATCTGCGGAAAGTTGGTGCGCTTAGGGTTCTCGCCGAGCGCAAACTTGATGCCGGGCAGTGCGCCCGGAAACGGGAACTCTTCGACCGGGCGACCGTACTTGAGTCTCACAACGAGCGTCTGTCCGCCTATGGCATTACCCGATCCGTGAAGCACGTTGATTGTGGTCACGCCGCCAGCCAGTTCGCGGTAGATATTGATGTCCGTCGGGTCAAGCACGTCGCGCATGTTGACCATAGAAGTGACGGAGAGCGTCAATTCGTTGACGGCATCAATCATCGTGTGGGAGTGGCAGTCAACAATGCCGGGCGAGACATATTTCCCCGTAGCATCAATGACGCGCGCCGTTGCAGGTGCGCTCAGGTTCTGACCAACGGCTGCAATCTTCCCGTTGTGAATCAGGATGTCCGTGTTCTGAAGCGTGCCGTGCGAGGCCGTCAACACAGTCGCGTTGCGTATCAGAGTATCGCCGCCGCGCGTAGTCTGTGCGCGCGGTTGCTGCTGCGGTTGCCCGCCACGCTGCCCACGCTGCTGAGCACGTCCCGCGCCGAGCGGGATTGCCAGAGTCGAAAACGCGAGAATGAATGCTGTTAGCTTTCTCATCATTTTTCTCCGAGTGATAAGAAGAGCGGTGATAAGTGATAAGAGAAGCAGGAGGCAGGAGACAGAATCCAGAAGATAAAACTATTACCTTCTGGCTCCTGTCTACTGAATTCTGTATTCTGCTCTTTCTCATCACTTATCATTCATCACTTATCACGGATTTTTCGTTCCTGTGAATGGGGCTGAGCCGAGTTGCGCGCTTGAGAGCGTGCCGCGCATCTCGCTGCCCGTGACCGTACCGATCAATATAATCTCGACTGTTTGTCCGTTAACGACCGCATGGGTTGTAAGTCGAAAGCCGTCAGCGCCAACCGAGCCGTTTAATTCTGAAGTGCCGAAATCGCTTTGCGCGCTTCCCGTCACGCTCGTGCCCTGCTGTTGAAGCGTGAGCGTTGCGGGCACTGCGCGGTCAGGGAAGGCGAAGGAGATTGACCATGTGCCAGCGATGTTGGGCGTCTCTACTGCTGTGCCGGTGGCGGGTGGCTGATTGGGCTGCTGAGCCGTAGGCGTGCCGCCACCTGCTCGCGTTCCTGTGAATGTGGCTGGCCCACGCCCGACTATCTGCACAGTCCCGCGCATCTGGTTGCCTGTGATAGTGCCTGTGAAATTTCCTTCCACCGTCTGACCGTCAATAGTTAGCGACGTTGTGAATCGTATGTCGCCGCTTGCTCCGATGGATGCGTTTGCGATGGGCGCGCTTCCCGCCCCGCCCTGAATCGAACCGCTCAACCGCTCGCCCTGCTGCTGAAGATTCAGCGTGATGGAAACGTCTCGCCCTTCTTCAGTTCTAATGTTAATGCTCCAGTTGCCCGACGCATTCGCACCGCCCTGCGCGGCTGCGGTCGCAGCGGGTCTTAAATCAACAGGGCGACCGTCAATGAAAACATTCGTGATGCGCGAGGAGCGTTCCAGAATGTCTCCGCGCGAGACGGTCAGGTTCGCTATCTTCCCGACTTCAATCGTACCCATGCGATCTGCGACGCCTATAATCTCTGCTGGATAAACGGTCATCGCTCGCAATGCTTCGTCATGCGCCAGTCCGTTCTGAACTGCTTTCGCAGCGTTGGCAAGGAAGTCTGACATGTTGCCCATCTGCCCCGACTGAAATGCGAAGCGCACGCGCGCTGCCGCGAGGCGACCAGCGCCACGAGGAGCTTCGACGCGCTGGCGCAAGACGCGCGTAGGCTCAGGGTCTGCTTCGGGTGAATCGGCGGTCGTGCGCTTTGGAAAATTCAGAGAGAGAAGAACCGGCACGTCCTGCTCTCGCAAACGATCTGCAACCTTCCAGCTTTCAAGTCCGCCAGCGATGATGGCTTTCAAATTGAACTCGCGCGCAAGGTCTAGCGCACGTATGATCTCTCGCTCGCTGTCTGCGGTCATCACCACTGGCATCTCGCGCGCAAGCGCAGGAAGCAGCGCCGCCAGCGATTTATCAATGTCAGGTCGGCGCAAGCCTCTTGGGTTTCGAGCGTAAATCTCCTGCGACGTGCGGTAGCGCTGCGCGTCCAGAAGCATCTGTCTTATGGCGGAGAAGACGCCCATTATCGAACCCGGATAGCCGCCCGTTCTGAGTGGAGTAAATCCTATGTGAAGCGCTACGGGCGAGCGCACTATCATCTGCTGCGGTGTATCGCCCGCAAGATTAATCAGCGCCGATTGCCCCATGAAGATTCCGTCGCGCGGAGAAGTGAGCGCGGCTGTGATTCCGGCGTTTCGCGCGGCCTCTATCTGATCTCCGCCGGGTCGTATGATGTCCGCAGCCAGAATCTCCGGCTGAAGTCCGGGCGGCTGTGTAGAGTTTGGCGAAGTGAAGTTCGCCGCCTGCTGCGATGCCTGACCGCCCGCGCCCGGTCGCCCGCCCTGCTGCGGCGCAACCTGCGCCGGAACGGCAAGGTTGGTGTTGGCGTCAATCAATCCGGGATAGATGTTCAGCCCTGCGCCGTCAATCAAACGCGCGTCCGCTGGCGCGGTCACGTTAGCACCGACTGCGCTTATCAACCCGTTGCGTATGACTATTGTCCCGCGTTCGATGACGGGGCCGCTCAGGGTGAAGATGCGCGCGTTGGTGATGGCGTAGGT
>DATHJK010000386.1:0-7190 GCA_035316225.1 Pyrinomonadaceae bacterium | reverse complement strand
CGCGCTTTGATAAGATCCATTTGCGGCGGCTGAGCTGACTGAATCAGATCATGATAGGCGCAGTATTCGCGTGCACCGTCCTCTGTAAGAAATTCCGTGAGGCGGTGCTGTAATTTGGGGACGCGCTCGAAGCGGTCACGTAACTTGGCTTGGAGACGCTCATAGATATCCTTGTACAGAATACGAAGGGGTACGCCGTAGATCATCTCTAAGAGTAGCGCCGTTTCAAGCGTCGGCTGGCGTGTACCCAGTTCGTAGCGCGAAACTTGATCAGGCGTGTGATGGTTAAGCAGGTAAGCGACCTGCTTTTGCTCCAGCCCGCGCCGCTTGCGGGTTAGCCAAAGTCTATTCTCCAGTTTACCTCTTCCTCCTGATGACATGTTTGTTTCGGGGGTAGTTAATGATTGATTGTATTCAAACTGTATCACGTCCGCTGAGCGTGCCAAGGAGTGAGAATTAGCCTGAACAGGCTAGTGAAGGGGGTTTTGTATTCGGTTGTTGTGGATGAGAGGTGGATAAGATACGCTCGGCTCGAAAATAGACTTTCTACCTACTCGACGAATTACTCAGTGCGGATAAAATTTTAATCAAGTAAATATTAAGTTCAGATAAATTCCGAATTAGTTGATCGCATATCCTCAAAGAGGCGGGCATACAAATTTAAGCAATAATATGGCTTTGTAATGCTTTGCCAACAGCGAGCTATCTTTGTGGAACTTCAGAGCATTTTATTTTGTAATTTGGCACGCCTATGAATTCATAATTACCGCTAACTTCCCATACCCTATGTTTCTGAACAACGTACACACGCGGAATCGTATAGCTTCCGCTATTTGCCCAGTCCTGCCAGCCGCGACCAGGGACATAGCCCCGCTCAACCGTGTAACGCTCGGCAACGTGCCCCTGCCAAGTAATTCCATTGAGCCGATCTGCTTCAGTTATCTGTCTTGGCTCAGTCTGAAAGCTAATACCTCTACGCTCTACAATGGTTGCATCCGAACGCATAACGGCTACATCACCGCACATTGTCCAAAGCTTCGCCCAAGCCTTCTTCGCTTCCCGGATTGCTATATCGTCAAGGCTAGGCTCCGGCGTGGGTGTCGGTGTGGGAACAGGTGTTGGCGTGGCGGTGGACGCGTACGGCCACTCCGCGTCTGTCGCAACTCGCGTAATTATTGATGTCTGCAATTCTGGGTCTGCACCTGTGCATAAGACATAGTAAGTCTGGCCCTTTTTCTGAACGTACCAGCCGTCCTGACATTGTGCGCTTGTTAGCGTTATGTCCGCGCGCCCATCAATCATCTCGCCCTTATTATCAACGGCAACGATGCTGTGGAGCGTGCAACCCTGCTCGCCATCCCTCATGGTGCTTATCTTGATTACACCACTGGTACGCGGTGGCAAAGGATTATCGCTTGATGCTGCGTTGGATGTTGCAGTATTTATAGTTCCAGATTTGGAGCACCCTGCAATTATCAAGGCCGTTGCTATAAGCAGTGTTAAAATGCGAGCCTGGCGCATAGCTCCTCCGCGCAGATGTGCGATTAGCTAAGATCGGGCCGGCTCGGATTCGTTACCGTTGGGTTGTAATTACACTTGACCGCGGCCAACCCTAGCACCGGATGAAACCCGCTGCCCGGAGCTTTGAACTTCCGGCAGCAGATAAAAACCAGCATAGCATACTGTTAATTAACAGTGTACGCAATGTTCCATCAGAGGAGTTACGCTGATGGGACGGCAACGCAGGGCACAGCCCAAACGACTAGCGTATAAATTGCGTGAGATACGCCGCAGGTTGGATTTAAGCCAGCAGGAAATGGCCGAACGATTACAGCACGTACCATCCCCGCCCTATCCCGGCCTTATTTCAAGGTATGAGCAAGGCAAAGCAGAGCCTTCATTGCTCGTGCTGCTTGAATATGCTCGATTCGCTGGCATATCAATGGACGTACTGGTAGATGATAAACAGAACTTGCCTAAAAAATAGCTAGCAGATACAGCATTGTGGCGTAGGGGATAATTACCAAAAATCGGATGTTCTAAAAGATGGCTTAGATAAGCTTAAGTTGCCTATTTTCAATAGTTTCCATTGACGGATGGCATATGATATGCTATGCTATGTATAGATCAGCAAGCTCCTTCCGGGCATAAACCTCATAACCAAAAACAATGAAAACTAATAAGCAGTGGTATCCCTACAATCAATTTGGCCCTTGTTACAGGCTCGAAAGTGGCGAGTTATATCAATGCCCCATCAACGCAGATGCTTCGCGTGATGATTGCCCTACGTGGGTAGATTTCAGCTCTTGTGTCGAACCTGCGGACTTGCCAGCAATCGAAGTAATCATAAAAGAAATGGAACTCAAAGACTAAACATTTAACTAAACGACCGTTATGGCAAAACAATATGACCGTGCATTATTAGAAAGCGAAGTAAAAAAGCGGCTTGAGGCCACCCGTGATGAGCTAAGCCTATCATCACTCTCAGCCACGATCATTTACCTCATTGATAATTTGCCAGCACATAAAAGGAAACCACAGCCCGGATCAGCGTCAGCCCCTGATAAAGAGCGCGATACTCATAATTAATTCTTTAAAGCCTGTATCGGCAGCGATACATTGTGCTATTCTTGCAAAATCTCCCGATAGCAAGAAAGGAGCATGAATGAAACTTCCAAAGGGTGTCTATCAACGCAACAAAGCCAGCCCTCAATTATGGGTGACTTATGTTGACGAGGATGGAAAGCAGATCAAGGAAAGCGCACACACTACAGACCCGGAAATAGCGGAAGCCTTCAGGAATAAACGTTTGAACCAAGTTGCCGAACACAGGCTCAACCCGGTCAGGAAATTTGAATCAATCACCGTCGGTGAGATTCTGGATTTCTGGTGGGAGCGCCACGGCAAACACGGCAGAAGTAAATTCGAGTATCTTTTGCCACGCCTCGACAAGTTCAAACCGCTGAAGGCGCGACACCTCCGCCCAGAGATGGTGCAGGACTTTCTTGACGATATTCTCTACAAGAAAAATCTGTCACCAGCTACGGCTAATCATTACCGGACAATTCTCAACTCCGCTTTTAACTTCGCCATGAAGTGGAAGAAGTACGACGACAATCCTGTGATACCCATCCCGCAGATTCCAGAGCGTGATCCGAGAGACAGATTCGTAGAAGTCTCGGAGCTTGTTTCCTTAATCGAACAGTGTCAGAAGCAAAATGACCTTGAGCTACAGGCGTTCATTCTGCTCGCTGCCTGCACCGGATTAAGGAAGGGAGCAATCATGTCTCGGAAATGGGATGAGGTCAGGGTTGATGACGAGTATCCTTACATCTACATGCCGAAGAAGGACAGTAAAAACAAGCGGCAGAGTAGGCTACCTCTACCTAGATTAGTTATTCTTGCGCTCAAGCAGCTACCCAGCTACAAGACGCATGACTACCTGTTCCCGGCACGGCCTAACGTCAGATTTAATGATGTGGAGAAATTCAAGAAGCCTCACGCGTGGGACTTAGGAAAGCGGTTCAAGCGGGCTTGCACAGCCGCTAAAATCAACGACCTTCATATCCACGACCTCCGACATTTCGCGACCACAATGCTGTTTATTGAAGGGGTGCCGGATGCGATTATCCGCAAGATGACTGGTCACAGGTCAGAAGAACTTGAGCGGTACAAGCATCTCTCGCCCAGCTTCAAACAGCAGAGCGCGGAGCTAATTGCCGGGAAACTTACCAAGCAATTAGGTACAAAAATAGGTACACCCGCTAAAAATAGAAAAGGCCGCTCAAATGAGCGACCTCATCTACCCAGTTTTACTGGACTTAATGGCGGAGCCGACGGGACTCGAACCCGCGACCTCCGACGTGACAGGCCGGCGTTCTAACCAACTGAACTACGACTCCGCAGGGAATCCGGAATTTTCAAAACTCGAATCTGAAATCTCAAATCTGATTTGGTAGGCACGGAGGGACTCGAACCCCCAACCTCTTCCTTGTAAGGGAAGCCGTCTACCATTGACGTACGTGCCTACGGGTGATTTCAAAGAAAATCTTTTCTCCGCAGGCGAAGATTTATCCTAAGAGATTGTTTACATCACTGTCAAGTTAAAGGTAGGGAAGCTGGTAATGGGTCAGTTTCGGGAGCATTGTTTCTAAACCCACACTTCAGCTTGTGTGGTATTGAAAGCAGTGGTCTAAATCTTGTATCTCGAAAACGGCTCTGCTCCCATTACTGACCCATTACGGAAGCTGGCAGTTCAATTTGAAGTTAAAGAGGAGAAATAGTTTGGCCTTAATTCTTTGACTGACACGTTGCTTTAACTCTTGCTCGCACTGCAAAAAATTGTGCAGTGGACGACAAGAGTTCGTAACAAATTAGGGCTATAAAATTAGCCAGGAAGAGCAAGGGGGATCAAGGGGTTTACCAAGGGGTATAATAAGAGAAGCGCTGCGCGATCAAACGCGCAGCGCTTCTCTTTTCGGTTAGGGAAACATCCGGCTCGCCCCCGGTACTCAAGCGAAGAACGTGCGTACACCCGGCAGTGAATAATGAAACAATCAGAGCATCCATACCGGCATCTCACCACGCTTACGCTCGTTAAATTCTGAACCTTCTTGATTGAGCGGCGTGTCTTCAGACGTGATAGACTTTCTCTCGTCTCCCTGTGCTCTCGCAGCGTCCTCCGGCGCGCGTTTGTCTCTTTCCGCGAGCGGCTTAATCATCACATCGTTAACCTGTTCGTCCAGTCTTCCAATGACAGACATAAATGTAGCAGCGCTCCTTTCCCCGGCTCGTTTTTCCGGCTATAGTTATTCATCAGGAAGAAGTAGTTTATGTCCAGAAGTTTTCCCCCTGCAACCTGTAAGAATTGCACACGCTTCATCATCGCGCTCGTTGCGCTCATATCGCTCTGCGCGCTTATGGCGAGCGCGCAGCAGCAGTCGCCCACAAATCAGCAGCGACCGCGCAGAGTTACGGGCAGTCCTGCGCAGCCAACAGCATCTCCTGGCGGCACGCCGTCTCAATCCGAAAGCGAAGAGGTTGACGAAGGCGATGTAGTGCGCGTGAACACTGAGTTGGTCTCGGTTCCCGCCGTAGTGTATGACAGAGGTGGAAGGCCGATGGTCAGTTTGCGCGCCGAAAATTTTGTCGTATACGAAGACAACCAGCCGCAGCGCATAACGAATTTTTCGACGACTGAAGCTCCTTTCGAGATAGCTCTGTTGCTGGATACTTCAGGTTCTACGCGGGAAGACGTTGATTTGATTCGTCGCGCCGCGTTCGATTTCATAAATTCTCTGCGCGCCAACGACCGCGTTGCCATACTCGCTTTTAACGGTGAAGGCACGGGGCCGAGCCAGTTGGCAAAAGTTCAGATAGTGTCGAAGCTGGCGAGCAATCGCGCGGCGCTTCGTCGTGCGATTGCGAGTCTGGGTTCTTCAAACGGCACGCCTTACTATGATTCTCTGGTGGAGATAGCAGAAGAAATTTTCCACGACTCGCCAGCCGAAGAAGTGCAAGGCCGTAGAGCAGTTGTGGCTCTGACGGACGGGATTGATTCGGCCAGCAATTCGGATTACGCAGGCGCGCGGTCAAAACTGATGCACGCGGGCGTGGCCTGCTATTTCATCGAAATAAACACTGAAGATTTCGTAGAAGACAGGCTCTTGCGCGATTGCGAAGACGATGGTGCGCTGCGATTGTCACGCACGCAACTTGAGCGCTTTCGTCGTATATTCTCACCGCGCGCAGACGCTTCTGATTACGCAGACTTCTGCCAATTGGGCCAATTCGAGCGAATGCAGATAAGCCGCGACCTATATGATCTGGCGCGGCGTGAGATGAGCGATCTGGCGAAGACGACCGGAGGCCGCACTTTCGTCGCACAGGACTTGCGCGACGCGCGCAACGCCTTCGCGCAGGTTGCCGCAGAGATTGGCACGCAGTACAGCCTCGGCTATTACCCCACGAACAAGTCGCGCGATGGGCGATACAGAAAGATTCGCGTCGAAATCAAAGGCGTCACAGGCGGGTCAACTGTCCGAGCGCGAGAAGGATACTACGCGCCGAGTGGTTGAGAACTGAAGAGCCAAAAAGATGTTTTGAAGCGTGTGGAACAACCCAACTCTTTGCGAGCTTAGTTTTTAACTTTGCGCCTTTGCGAGAAACCTCAACTCTCTCCAGCTTGAGCTTTATGATAATTGATGGTTCACGCTCTCTGGCGCAAAGAAAAGAGCAAAGCTCGCTAAGGCGTTCTGCAATCTTCTCCCGTTCTCACATTTGAAACCTTTCTCTTGTGTCTGCGCTGATCTCACGCGCTTGAGGCGTGTTATCATGTTCGACACGTTCAACCCATTTCTGTTATTTATTCGGAGCGAAACTGCTATCTTCTGGAAGAGAGTGTTGAAAGCTTATGCCTGAAAATTCTACTTTTGACCGTGTGACTTTGATTGTGCTGGACAGCGCTGGAATCGGCGAGATGCCGGACGCAGCCCAATGGGGCGACGCAGGCTCGGACACAATCGGCCACATACTCGCGTCGCGCGAGGTTCATCTTCCTAACTTGCGCCAGCTAGGTCTTGGAAACATTCGACCGCTCAAAAATCTTCCGCCCGTCGAGAATCCGCGCGGATCGTTCGGGCGCTGTGCGCTTCAATCGAATGGGAAGGACACTACGACAGGTCACTGGGAGATGGCCGGGATAATAATGGAGCGCGCTTTTCCCACTTATCCGAACGGGTTTCCGAAAGAGATTGTTGACCGCTTCGTAGAAGAGGCAGGCGTGCCGGGAATTCTAGGAAATGTTCCGGCTTCGGGAACGGAGATAATTAAAGAGCTTGGCGAAGAGCATGTGTTAACGGGCAAGCCAATAGTCTACACTTCAGCCGATTCGGTCTTTCAAATCGCGGCGCACGAAGAGGTGATTCCTGTTGCGCGTCTGTACGAAATCTGCGAGACGGCAAGAAATATTCTCAGAGGCGAAGATGAGGTTGGCCGTGTGATAGCTCGCCCTTTCACCGGACGCCCAGGCTCTTTCAGCCGCACGGAGAATCGGCACGATTACGCAGTGCCACCGCCGCGCGAAAATCTTCTGGTAGCCCTGAGCGAAGCGGGACTCGATGTAGTTTGCATAGGCAAGGTCGCTTCAATTTATGATTCTATGGGCGTGACGCTCGATCTCACCGCGAAGA
>DATHJK010000385.1:0-10532 GCA_035316225.1 Pyrinomonadaceae bacterium | reverse complement strand
ATCTCTGCCCTCGCATCCAGATCACCGCCAGCAATCCGTGCAGTCGTGGCCGTGAGTTCGCGTACAGGGCGGACGATTCTGTCGGAAAGGAGAAAGGCGAGCGCAAGCCCCGCAATTACAAGCGAACCGGCAAACGCAAGGTTCGTCAGAAACCACCTCTGCGCAACGCTCGCGGCCATCCCCGATTTCGCCAGCATCGCTCGCTGGTTTAGCTGAAGGAGACTATCGCAGCGGGCGCGTAGTTGATTGAAGAGTGGTTCGAGCCGGGCGAAATATTCAGTCCTTCCAAATGCTTCGCTCGCATCTTGCGTTCTACTATCTGTTGCGTTGACTTTAGCCAGAAAATCATCGAAGAGCCGGTAATAAGCATCCCGGTCGTTGCGTATAGATTCAATGACCTCGGCTTCGCCCGGCTCCGTGATATTGTTGGCAGCTTTAGTGAACGCTCTATCGAATCGCTCCCGATGTTCGCGCAGTTGCGTAAGCGCCCGCTCCCTCTGCCCTAGAAGCGCAAAGAGCGCAGCAGAGTCCTGTCGTTCGAGACTCTCCTTCATATCCTGTGCTGCATTTACCGAGTCATAGTTGTTTGAGATAATCCGACGTGACACGCCCCCCATCTCGCGCAGATGCCACGCGCTCCACCCGCCGAGCATAACGAGGGCGGCGACGAAAACCAGATAACTCAGTAGTAGTTTTGCGCGTAAACTCATAAAAGCAGTGACAAGTTACAAGTGACAGGTGACAAGAAAAGACAAGCATTTAACTTGTAACTTGTAACTTGTCACTTGTCACTGTTGTTAGTGGCACGACATGCACGGTCGCGTCGCGCACCTCGTTCAAGAAGCGGTTGATGACAGAGCCGCGCAGCAGAATGTCCCAACGCGAGCGCGCGGACTGCCCGAAGATGACGTGCGTGATGCCATCCCTGCGTGCGAAGGCGATGAGCGCGTCTGCCACGTTGCGAGATTTCAGCTTGACGACTCTAGCGCCCAGTTCTTCGGCAAAGCGGACGTTCTCTTCGAGCGCGGCGTAATCTTGAGGCTTGATGCGGCCCGGCTCTTCATTCGGCGTCTCGACGTAAACGGCGTACCAGTCGGAGGCTAGACGACCGGCGATGCGCGACCCCGTGCGCAGCAACTTCTTGGCGCTGCCGCGTGAAGCCATGCAGACCATCACCTTTTCCGGGATGACCGCCTGCTCCAACCCTTCCCTTTCCCGGTAATCATGCGCTTTCGCGGCCTGATCTTCTGCGACTTGTCTTAACGCCAGCTCACGCAGCGCCGAGAGATTGCCTTTACGGAAAAAGTTGTTGAGAGACTGTTCGATCTTTTCGACGCCGTAGATTTTCCCCTGCCGCAGGCGCGTACGCAGCAGGTCAACAGAGACATCAACGTTCACAACCTCGTCTGCGCGGCGCAGCACGTAATCGGGAATCGTCTCTCGCACGCGCACGCCCGTTGTGCGTGCAACAGCATCATTCAAGGATTCGATGTGCTGAATGTTAACGGCAGTGATGACTGATATTCCGTTGTCGAGCAGTTCTAAGACATCCTCGTACCGTTTCGTATTTTTTGAACCGGGGGCGTTCGTGTGTGCCAGTTCGTCAACGACGGCGATTGATGGTTTGCGCGCGAGCAACGCATCTACGTCCATCTCTTCCAGCGTGACGCCGCGATACTCTATGCGCCGCAAGGGAACGCATTCCAGATCGCCTACGAGCGCCTCCGTTTCGGCGCGACCGTGCGGCTCGACATAACCGACAACGATGTCCACGCCCTGACGCTTGAGTTGGTGCGCGTCTTCGAGCATCTGGTAGGTCTTGCCGACGCCCGGCGCGGCACCGATGTAGACGCGCAAGGAAGCTCGCTCGCCCTCTTTGAGCTTGGCGAGAAGTGACTCAGCAGTGGGCCTGTTATTGTTGCCGCCCATCACCTTCTCATAGGCATTCTCCGATCAAGCTCAAGGTTAAGCTCTAAGACGTTTATGGTCGGCTCGCCGAGGAAGCCGAACTGTCGCCCGCTCGTATGCGCGGCGACTATCTGGCGCACTTCCTCTTCACTCACCTTTCGTTCGCGCGCAACACGGGCCACTTGAAACTCAGTAGCCGCTGGCGAGATGTGCGGGTCGAGTCCAGAAGCGGAGGTCGTCACCAAATCAATCGGCACGAGTTTCGCGCCGGGATTCTCTGCTTGAAATTTCAAGACATCAGCCTTTACACGATCAATCAATTTCTGGCTCGTCGGGCCTAAGTTTGAGCCTGAAGACGCTCCCGCGTCGTAGCCGCTTGCGCCCGCCGCCGAAGGGCGTGAGCGGAAATAGCCGGGAGATGAGAATGGTTGTCCTATGATCCTTGAGCCGACGACTGTTCCATCATCGCGCCGTATCAACTGCCCGTTTGCTTTCTCAGGAAAAATGAGTTGCGCCAGCCCGGTGACGGCCAGCGGGTATATCAGCCCAAGCAGAATCGTCGTTACAATCGTCATTAAAATTGCAGTGATTAAATTCTTCATGGCTCTTTCGGAATCTCTTTATGCAAGACCTATCGCGGTGATAATCATGTCAATGATCTTGATGCCGACGAACGGGACGACTAAGCCTCCAAAGCCGTAGATCAACAGGTTGCGTCTAAGGAGCGTAGCCGCGCTCAACGCACGGTACTTAACGCCGCGAAGTGCAAGCGGGATGAGCGCGACGATGATTAGCGCATTGAAGATCACCGCCGACAGGATTGCCGATTGCGGCGTCTTCAATCCCATGATGTTCAGGGCATTCAGCACGGGAAACGCGATTGAAAACATTGCCGGGATGATGGCGAAGTATTTCGCCACGTCATTAGCAATCGAGAATGTTGTTAAAGCGCCTCGCGTCATCAAAAGCTGTTTGCCTATCTCTACAATCTCGATCAGCTTGGTCGGGTTCGAGTCGAGGTCAACCATGTTGCCCGCTTCTTTCGCCGCCTGCGTTCCTGTGTTCATTGCCACGCCCACGTCGGCTTGTGCGAGCGCGGGCGCATCGTTCGTTCCGTCGCCGGTCATGGCAACGAGCTTTCCGTACCCCTGCTCACGCTTGATGAGCGCCATTTTGTCTTCGGGAGTTGCTTCGGCCAGAAAGTCGTCCACTCCTGCCTCGCGCGCGATAGATGCGGCGGTCAGAGGGTTGTCGCCCGTAATCATCACCGTCTTGATGCCCATCTGACGGAGTTGATTGAACCGCTCTGTCATGCCGCCCTTCACGATGTCCTTTAAGTGAATCACACCGAGCGGTCGCTTATTGTCGGCTACGACGAGTGGCGTGCCGCCCTCTCTTGCAATCCGCTCGACAATTTCTCGCATCTCCTTCGGCGTTTGCCCTGCACCCGACGCAACATATTTTTCAATCGCATCCACCGCCCCCTTGCGTATCTCGCGCCCGTCGAAGTCAACGCCAGACATGCGTGTCTGCGCGGTAAACGGAATGAAGTGCGCCTCATGCGGCGATAACTCGCGCCCGCGCAAGTTGTACTTCTCTTTCGCCAGCACGACGATGGAGCGACCCTCCGGCGTTTCGTCCGCGAGCGACGAGAGTTGCGCAGCGTCGGCCAGTTCCGTCTCGTTCACGCCGGGAAGCGGTATGAATGCGGACGCCTGCCGGTTGCCGAGCGTGATAGTTCCGGTCTTATCCAGCAGCAGAGTGTTCACGTCTCCAGCCGCTTCGACGGCGCGCCCCGACATGGCGAGCACGTTGTGTTGAATCAATCTATCCATCCCGGCGATGCCGATGGCCGAGAGAAGACCGCCGATGGTCGTCGGTATCAGGCACACAAGGAGCGAGACGAGTACGAAGATTGACTGCGGTGCGCTTGAGTAAATTGCGAACGGCTGTAGCGTGACGACTGCAAGCAGGAAGATGATCGTCAGTCCAGCAAGTAAGATGTTCAATGCAATCTCATTCGGCGTCTTTTGTCGCTCTGCGCCTTCGACAAGCGCAATCATCCGGTCAATGAAAGTCTCGCCGGGATTTGAAGTGATACGCACCTTGATTTGATCTGAAAGTACGCGCGTGCCTCCCGTCACGGCTGAGCGGTCGCCGCCAGCTTCACGTATCACGGGCGCGCTCTCGCCTGTGATAGCCGATTCATCAACCGAAGCCACACCTTCGATAATCTCACCGTCACCCGGAATAAATTCGCCTGCCGAGACAATTACGATTTCATCCTTGCGTAGCTCAGGCGCGGGAACAGTTTCAGTTTGACCGTTAGGCAATGACCTGTGCGCGACCGTCTCGGTTTTAGCTTTGCGCAGATTGTCCGCCTGCGCCTTGCCGCGCCCTTCAGCCATCGCTTCCGCGAAGTTTGCGAACAGAACTGTGAACCAGAGCCAGAGCGTGATTTGCAGAGAGAAGCCTACGCCGGATGCGCCTGTGATGACATCACGCACCAGCAAAGCGGCTGTGATGAAGCTGCCCACCTCGACGACGAACATGACCGGGTTCTTCATCATTGATCGTGGATTCAATTTGCGGAAAGCATCCAGAAGAGCGCGCTTGACGATCTGCGCGTCCCAGAGAGCTTTTTTCTTTGCTTTCTCAGCCATAACTTTTAAGGGATGAGGGATGAGGGATGAGGGATGAATAAGAATGAATGATTGCGGCAACACGTAATTAGCTCAACCCATTTCATCCCTCATCCCTCATCCTTCATCCCTCCTAAAAAGTTTTCCCTGCCGTCATCAAGAGATGCTCCACGATGGGGCCAAGGCTCAGGACGGGAAAGAATGTTAGTGCGCCGACAATGACGATGACGCTGACAAGCAATGTGCTGAAGAGAGGTGTCGTAACCGGAAATGTACCTAAAGACGGCGGCACATATTTCTTTCGCCCCAAGTTGCCCGCAATCGCCAGCATCGGAATGATGACGAAGAAACGCCCAAGCAACGTCGCGCTGCCGATGCTCGTGTTGTACCACTTCGTATTTGCCGAGATACCTGCGAAGGCAGATCCGTTATTGCCCGTGCCGGAAGTAAAAGCGTAGAGAATTTCCGATAGGCCGTGCGGCCCCGGATTCGCAATGCTCGACGTGCCGAACGAAGGCGAAACCATCGAGATAGCTGTGAAGACCAGAATCGTGAGCGGGAAGATAAGCACTGCGAGCATAGCCATCTTCACATCGTATGCTTCGACCTTCTTCCCCAAATACTCTGGCGTGCGACCCACCATCAGCCCGGCGATGAAGACCGAAAGAATGACGAAGATGAGAATACCGTAAAGTCCAGCACCTACGCCCCCGAAGATCACTTCACCGAGCATGATGTTGACGAGCGGAATCATGCCGCCGAGGGGCGTGAAAGAGTCATGCATCGAATTAACCGCGCCGCACGAAGCGTCTGTCGTAATGGTGGCGAAGAGCGCGCTGTTGGCGATGCCGAAGCGCACCTCTTTGCCTTCCATGTTGTCGCCGGGAGCAAGCGCGCTCACGGTCTGATCCGTTCCTGAGAGTTGCGGTAGCCCGCGTGCCTCAGCCCAGTAAGCGGCAAACACTCCTACGAAAAAGAGCACGGTCATTGCCGCGAACACTGCCCAGCCGTGTTTCTGCGAGCCGGTCATGCGACCAAGCGTGTAAGTCAGTCCGGCAGAGATGGCGAAGATGGCAAACATCTCGATGAGATTGGAGAAGCCGGTCGGGTTCTCAAACGGGTGCGCGCTGTTGGCGTTGAAGAATCCGCCGCCGTTCGTGCCCCACATCTTGATGGCTTCCTGCGAAGCGACAGGCCCCTGTGCGATTACCTGCTCCGTAACAATCGTCTTGCTCGTCGTACCGTCGGCTGCCGTCTGCTCGACCGTCTGCGGCTCGACGAGTTTCACAGTGTCGTAAGCCCGCAGGTTCTGCACGACGCCCTGCGAGACCAGAAGGAGCGCGCCGACGATGCAGAACGGCAGCAAAACCCAGAGCAGAGACCTGGTTAGGTCAACCCAAAAGTTGCCGATAGTCTGCATCTCACGTCGCGCTATGCCGCGCACGAACGCAATGGCGAGAGCGATGCCGGTCGCCGCCGAAGCAAAGTTGTGATAAGCCAATCCTGCCATCTGTGTCAGGTAGCTCATCGTCGTTTCGGGAATGTAAGATTGCCAGTTAGTGTTGGTAGTAAAACTTGCCGCCGTGTTGAAAGAAGAACTCGGCTCGATTGCGCCAAGAGCTTGCGGGTTGAAAGGTAAGACGCCTTGAAGGCGCTGCATCGCATAGAGCGAGACCATCGTCACCACATTGAACAGCAGCATGGCGACGGCATACTCCGTCCAATGCATTTCGCGCGTCTCATCAACGCGGGCCAATTTATAGATGAGCTTTTCAAGGGGGCGCAGTCCCGGATCAAGAAACGTGCGTTCACGATTGAAGACGTGAGCCATGAAGAGACCCAGAGGCTTCGTCACCGCTAGAATCAGCGCGAAGAAAAAAAGGATTTGCACGAAGCCGTTGATGGTCATCTTAGAACTTCTCCGGGCGCAACAATGCGTAGGCGAGATAGACGAGCAGCAATGCGGATACTGCCAACCCGACGATAGATTCAAGATTCATCGTGTCTCCCTTCCATGTAACTTCTCGCACCCGCGCACATAAGCCAGGGCGAGCAGAAAGAAGATGATTGTTAAAGCCATGAAGATTAGGTCCAGCATTTAAGTCTCCTAATAATTCGAGGAAGGCAATACCCTCTCATCCGCTTGATGATCGCCGCACTTTATGAGCCTGAGCTGCTTGCGCCGCTCAGCGCGTTCCTTACGGCGTTGACGAAGGGAACGCCAGACAATGAAGCGCGCGAGCCAAAGCGACATGAGCAAGCTGAGGTCGCTAAACAGAACATCCCAGCGCAGCTTAATTTTTCTCTGCGACGTTTCCGCTTTCGACTGTTTTTGTTTAAGAGCTATCATGACAACACTTCATCAGTTGAAGTTGTATCCAACCTCTAAAAGAAAGAAGTGATTACCCTGCGCAAGGTTCTGGTTGCCGATTGAGTAGCCAGCATATCCTGTGACCTTCGGGCCAATCTTGAAGACCGCGCCGGGCGTGAAATAGCCTGCGCTATGCCTGCCTGTGAACCAGTCGGCAGCAAGTGTCACCGTCCTGCTCACCGGCTGTTCAAAGCCGAATTGCCCGCCCGCACGATTCCGCGCCGCAACGACATTCCGGGTGAAGTCGTAAGCTCCCGCCGTCAATCTTGTGCCGGTTTTGAACGTCTTGCTGATTTCTGCGTAAACGTAGTTGCCTGCGTTGTAAGCACGATGGCGCACTGGGAAGAAGAGATGATCGCCCAGGACAATTGCGACGCCGTTATCTTGACCTTGATACAGTTTCCATTTCACGGCGGGAACGAGCGTTGTCATGTCCGGGCCTGGCTGAATGTTGCCTGTGATATTCAATCCAACTTCGACACGACGCCCCGCGCCGACAACAACGCGCGGCACAAAGGACGAAAATCTGCTCACGGTCTGTGAATCATTCGGTTTGAAACTAACATCCAGTTCGGCGTAGACCTTTCCTCTATCGAGCACGTCTGTCGTTGGCACGTTGAAAATGGTCTGCTGAGCGCTAGCCTTTGATTCGCTGCCCAGACAGATGAGAAATGCGATTAAGAGCACGACTTGAATCCGCAGCTCTCTCCCCGTCGCTCTGCCGCTTTCGCTCATTGATTCCTGATCTCCTTACGCTTTGAGTTTCGGTTTCGACGCTGCTTCTTGAATGTCCAGACAGTGCGCGCCGACGGCTATCAGCGGAATCGTCAAAAACAGAAGCACCGTGCCAAAGCGATGGAGAAACAGGCCGTGACTTCCATCAACGCCTGTAACCCAAGTGATAGCCGTCAGCACTGAGCCGAGAATGGCTGCAACTATCCCTCCGGCCAGACAGAAGATGCCTCCGATGGAAGCACACGTCCACCCGTGCAACCTGCACTCGGCTGCCAACTCTTGCCTAAGGCTCGCTCGCCTTTGAGTATCAAGCTCATCAAAAGCCTTCGTCATAATCTTTCTCTCCGCACGCGAAGAGGGCGCGGAAGCACACACTTTCCGCGCCCTCTCACAACGCGCAAACCTTTCGTGCCCTTCTCTGTAAAGCCTACGGGGTTAGTTGACGGGCTAAGACCGAGAAGTGTCCAGCGTGAATCACGCTGCGCCCCATGTCCTGCCAGCGCAGGACGAACTGGTTCCCCCGCGCCGCCCTTCAAGACGCTATGTTTTGCGAGCGGCTTCGGCAGACAAATTGTCAACGATTAAAGGTTACGCCTTCGGGTATAAAGATGGCGTAAAGAGTTCATAAAAAGTTCGTAAAGATGGGGATAGATTGAAAGGAAGAGGTTTTACGCGCCTTGAGGATCGAAGCGATAGCCGACCCAAGGCTCTGTGAGAATGTAGCGAGGTTTGTTTGAGTCGGGTTCGATTTTCTTGCGTAGGTTGCCGACGAAGACGCGCAGATATTCGTTCTGCTCGACATAGTTGCCGCCCCACAACGCAGCTAACAACGTGCGGTGAGTGAGGACTTTACCTTCGTGGCGCACAAAGTAAGCAAGCAGATCGAACTCTTTCGGAGTCAAGTGGACTTCTTGATCGCGCACGCTGACGATGCGCGATTCAAGGTCTATGCGAAAATCGCCTGTCTCTAAAATCGTCGAGTGAGATTCATTTACTGATGGCATTGTGGCGCGGCGAAGCGCCGCACGCATACGCGCCAGCAATTCATCGATTCCGAAAGGCTTTGTTACATAATCGTCAGCGCCTATGTCCAGCGCCTCTACTTTCGCCTTCTCTTCTCCTCTGACAGAAAGCACGATGATGGGAACTTGCGAAACAGCGCGCAACCGCCGGCAAAGCTCCAAACCATCCATGCTCGGCATTGTGAGGTCTGTCACTACTAAATCAGGTTGCCAATCATTGAAAGTCTCCAGCGCGTTGACTCCATCGGCGGCTGTCCGCACATCGTAGCCATGAGTCGCCAGACTCGTACGCAGCACGCGCGTAATCTGCGATTCGTCATCCACAACCAGAATGCGCGGCTTTCGGTTCATAACCTCTGTTTATTTTCTTCAGACGAAGATGAGGGGTGCGATGGAGCCGCCAATTCTTCGGCAGCGTTTTCTAATGAAGCGGAGTTTTCATCTTCATCGCCAATCGGCAAGGTAAAAACAGACCGCGTTCCTCTGCCGCCTGCGCCGTCTTCAATCCAAATCCTACCGCCGTGCGCTTCGACGATCCCTCGCGCTATCGCCAGTCCCATTCCTGTACCTGAAGGTTGATAACCTGTGATATCACCGTCCCTCGTCGCACGAAAGAATTTATCGAACACACGCTCGCGCAGATTTGCAGGGATGCCCTGCCCTTCGTCTTCGACTGAAATCCTAACCATTACTTCATTGTGCCGCCGGGCCATGATGCGAATCATTGCCCCTGCCGGCGAATACTTCGCCGCGTTGTCAACAAGCGTATAGACCACTTCGCCAACCGCTCTTGAGTCAACGCGGACGACCGGCAGATCGTCTTCAATTTCAATCGAGACTTGATGCTTGCCGGTAAGCGATACGGCTCGCGCCAGTGCGGTCGCGATGATTTCATCAACGCTCCCCCATCTGCGGCGCAAGTGCATTTCTCCCGCCTCGATACGCGCCAACTCAATCAGACCTTCGACAAATCGGTTAAGCCGGTCGCTCTCTTCGTCAATCACTTCCAGCATATCCAATCTTGATTCCGTATCGAGCACGATAGATTGTCTATCAACAATCTTTCCTCGCGCTTCATCAATCAGCGTAGTGACAGATGCTTTAATAGAGGTGAGCGGCGTGCGAATGTCATGCGTCACAGCGTCCAGCAAAGCGGATTTTAATTTTTCGCTCTGCCTGAGTGCCTCTGCCTGGCTGGCACGCTCAAACGCATCGCGCAGTTCTTCATAAAGACGCTCGATCTCACGCCGCCCGCTTTCTGCCTCTTCGGCGCGTCGCTTGGCGCGTGCGGAAAGTTGACCCGCAACGATAGCAACGATGAGAAAGGCCGTGAGCGCAATCCAGTTTTCGGGGTCGGCAATGTTGAGAGTTCCAACAGGTGGGAGGAAGAAGAAATTAAAGCTCAGCATCCCACAAACAGAAGCTAGAAGAGCAGGTCTGCTTCCCCACAGGGTTGCGATGAAAAGCACATCCAGAAGGAGCACAAGCGCCACAGTGGTCGGGTTGAAGTGCGTGCGAACGGGCGCGAGCAGCACCGTGACGGTAACAACACCGGCCACCGCCCATACATAGTGCATGCCTCTGCTTTGAAAGGCGCTTATCAAAAGGTTTCTCCCCAATCTAAGTGTAACCCAGATAATGGGAATTTTCGCACATCATCAGTACGTTAAGCTTGTTGGCCATTGCGGGTATTGTCCTTTAGAGATAGTTGACTACCTTTATAGCTGCTTGCAATTACATATGGCCGGAGAGAAAGAGAATGCAGGCGGTACTGACCTGGACTTATCGCGCAGCGGCTACATGCAATTGCAAACCGCTATAAGTGTACATTTCACATTTAAGGTAAAGGGCATC
>DATHJK010000384.1:0-2318 GCA_035316225.1 Pyrinomonadaceae bacterium | reverse complement strand
GACGACCATGAAGTTGGCCGACGAGGGCTTGCTGCTCCGCGTTAAAGTCGTTGGATGGAAAGAGGAGGCTTACGTTCACACGGAGAATCGCAAGCTTCTGGCGCAGGCACAAACGGGACGGCTTCAGCCCGTATTGACCACGCTGCTCTCGCCCTTCGACCCGCTTGTGTGGGACCGCGCGCGTGCGCGTGAGATGTTCGGCTTCGACTACAGGCTGGAGTGCTACACTCCTGAACACAAGCGACGATACGGATACTTCACGCTGCCGATTCTACATAGAGACGGACTGGTAGGGCGACTTGACCCGAAAGCGCATCGCAAAGATGGAATATTAGAGGTCAAATCACTGCATCTTGAATCCGGCGTCGCGTTGAGCGATGAGTTGATTGCGAGCATTGCCAGCGCGATTAAAGAGTTCGCCGCGTGGCATAGAACACCCGAAATAATGGTGAGAAGCACAAGCCCTCGCAAGGCGGCTGCACGCATCAAGCGCGAGCTTTGCCGGTAATGACTACGGCAAAGAATGTATGAACCCTGATCTTTTTCGATATCTATGACCGGGTAGAGATGAAAAGGCCCTCCCTTTCCAGGAAGGCCCTTCACCTCAGACGAAAAACATTTTCGTAAGAACGGTCTCACTTAGTGATATGAATCTCCTCCTCAACGTGGGGATGACGGACAAAAGAGACAACCACACAGGCGCACGCTATTACCGCTGCGACTATTGCCCACAGAAGATGATAGCCGCCTGCCATCATGTCGGGGATACCATTTGCATCTCGGAATGTAACGAACATGACTAACTGCCACATCGCAACCGCGAACGCAATTCCCCCTATAATCCAACTGAGAAAGTCTCCCAAACTCTTCATACTGCACCTCCGAAGTTCGTTCCGTTAAAATAAGGCCAGGAGGGGCGACCTGTTCACTTAATCGCGCGCCATAAGTTCAAGGGACTACCCATGAAACCAGCAGAGCGCGCGAGCTATCGATATTTGCCGCTCTACTTATGAAAACACCGCGACCCCTATTTTTGTGTCAGGAAATGTTGGGACGAATTGCTACAAAATAGCTTTGTTGCAAAAGTAAGTTGGGCCAACAGCATTTTGACTAGAGGTCTATCTGGCCCAACTCTATGTCGTGTCGTTTCTGACTTTTGTAACAAAGCTAATAAGTTGTTATGCGTCGCCTTGATGACCGTCTGGCGGTGGTAACTCTTACTCGACCTATATAGCGGCCACCAGAAGTTCCATTCCGTGAGCAGGCCATTTTATCGGTCGAATGGACATGCGCCTTAACCCTTCCTATTTGCTCTATGCTCACCCACGCCTGAAATGATTTATCAAGCCTCTACCGCTTTCTCCCCACCCGTGCAGGACTATTCGCCAAGCTGTTTTCAGGTTGTACCTTCCCCTCTATGAGTAGCCAGGCGAAAAGTGCGCTCATCGGAGCGAGCGCAGCGGCTATCAATATGACGACTCGGAATCCGCTGATGAACGACTCTTCGACGGCACGTTTGATTGCCTGTTTCGTCTCACTCTTTAACTGTTCCGGTATAGAGATTGTGGCAAGACGGCTCGTTTGTGCTTCGAGTTCAGGGCGAATTGCTACGGGTAAGTCTAATAGCTGGAGTTTTGCGTTAAAGTTACGGGTGAAGACTCCGGTTATGACGACTCCGAGCACTGCAATAGAGATCAGCCCGGCAGTTCTGGATACTGCGTTGTTGATGCCCGACGCGATGCCAGCGTGTCGCTCATCGACGGCTCCCATCACAGTCGTCGTCAGCGGCGCAACGCTCGCTGCCATGCCGAGGCTCATCACCACAACAGCCGGGAAAAAGCTCGTCCAGTAGCTTCCAGCATTCGCGCCCGGAAGGATAAACAGAGCGAAGCCAAGCCCAGCGACAATGGGGCCAAGGACAAGTGGCAACTTCGCACCGTATTGCTGTACAAGACCACCTGCCCAGCGCGACAAAAGGAACATCGTCAGCACAAAAGGAACAAGTGCCGCCCCCGCTGCGGTCGCCGAATAGCCCTGCAATTGAATCAGGTTAAAAGGAAGAAAGAACATCAATCCGCCGAGAGCGCCGTAGAGGAAAAAAGTTAGGAGATTGGCCCCTGCGAAAGTCTTCGAGCGGAAAAGGGCAAGAGGCATCATCGCCCGCTGTCCGCGTTTTCGTTCGATGATTACGAATAAGAGAAGCAACACAACTCCCGCCGCAAGACTTACTACTACACGCGGGTCTTTGAAACCGCGCGCACCGGCTTCTATCAGCCCGTAGACGACACCGCCCAGTCCCAATGTCACCGCCATGGCAC
>DATHJK010000383.1:0-12295 GCA_035316225.1 Pyrinomonadaceae bacterium | reverse complement strand
TTTGAGATATTAGAGCGCCCCACGTTACTTACTCGTTATCTTCTTGGAATACTCGTTATTTTCGGTGCTGATTCTTTCACTGCTCTTTCGTTGCTTTTACTCGTTATCTCGCACGCTTTACTCGTTATTTATTTGAAGCTTTTGGCTAAAATACTACCTGACCACCTTCTAGCATTCTCGCCTGTCAGCCACCCGTCGCGTGAGAAAGAATAACCTGTCTCGTCTGTCCATTTAGCTTTATATCTTGAGTGATCGTCTTAACTATGTGCGAGTCGTTTGACTTCACTTCGTGGATTAAATGAATAATTAGAGGTTGCGCCGCCTGTGTGCGGTTAATCTCTGTCACCTGTGGCTGGCTACTGCTTGTTGTAGAGCCGCCGAAACCGCTTGAACCTGTTGCCGCACCCGTGCCTGCGCTCTGTTGTTGGAATAGGTCGCCTGCGGTCTGCCTGCCCAAAGCAGCACTGACACCAGCAATGCTCGCGTAAATCGCCGCCGCTGTGAAATCCGCCGCCGCTTGTGGCGGATCGGTGAACAGGTGGACGAAGCCATCAGCCAGAGCCATCAAAGCTTTCACGGTCGCTTGCTTTGCTAGCTCAGCTAACACGCTGGCCGTGACTTTTCGGAGCGCATGGGGGCCGGTAGTGCCGAGCAGTACAAAGTTTTCTACAACTTGGCCTAAGCCTTCAGCAAATGAGCCGAAAGCTTGCTTGCCCATGTTCTTGAAATCACGCATCGCGGCTGACAGCCCGGCAAGAGCATTTTTCCCCGCGCTAGCTTTCTCCGTAATGTTTCCGGCATCGTCAAACTGAGGCAGCGCGCCGCGAAACTCACCGCTAAAGAAACCTTGATTCTGTTGTGTGTATGACTGCTCATAAATTCGCTGGCGCTCATCTGCGTGGCGCTGGTCTTCAATCTCAATCAAATTGTGGTAGTGCTTTAGAACATTTATTAACTGCTCAAGTCCGTGCGCCTGGCGTAAATCTTCCGTCTCCATGTTCTCAAGCGCGTGCATTGCTTGGCTGTGGCGTAGCTGTTCGGAATCTAAATCAAACCTCAACTGCGCGCCGATAATTTCATTGCGGTCGGCATTGTGCCGCTTCATGTCCTCAATTCTCGCCTGTCCCACTTCGAGCGCGTTTTGTAGTTCGTCCGTCTGAAGCTTGAACATCTGCTCGTTGAATTGCCGCTGACGTTCAATGTCTTGCTGGCGCGCATCCTGAATCTTTCGGTTGGTTTCCTGTTCTAACGTGGCACGCTCGGCTGCTATCTCTTCAAGTCTCAGATGTAATCGCTTGTAAGCTTCTGAGCGCTCATCCATCAAATGCAATTCATCGCGCACCTGATCTCTTAGCCTGTCGAGAGCGGCAAGGCGTATCTGTCCCATCTGGTGCTCTGCCGTCTCTGCTGAAATCAGCCGTCTATTTTCTGCGTATTGGAGGGCGTCTATTCTCTGCCTGTCATATTCACTACCGAGTTTTAATAGGGACTCATAATGAGCGCGCAGAGTGATTAACTCTTCTTCTCCGGCGTGGTCGTTTATCTTCTGGATTCGCTCGTTGAATTGACCGACTGTCGCTGCTCTGCGCTCCCGAAGCTCCGCAAGTTTTACCTCGCGGTCACGCGACTTGTTCAGGTGCTCGGCTGCTGTGATCTCCGCGTCTATTGTCTTTAACTCTGCATCGCGCACCTTCGTAGCGGCGGCGGTTTCTCGTTGGACGTATTGATCTAAAGCAAGAGCGCGTAACTTGTATTCACGCTCTATCGCTTCCGCCTCTTCGTGGTAGATTCGTTGCGCAGCTTTCGCCTGCACTTCGAGCGTTTTAATACGCGCCCGCGTCTCTTGATCTTCCTGGCTTGCCTGATGACTACCACCTGCGCGGGGTGTCAGGTGGAGGTTTCCAGCATAGCCAGCATCGCCCGGCTGTGGAATGTAAGACGCACCCATGATGCGGCGAATATCCGAGCGTGTAAGAGAACCACCCGCGCCGCTTCCTCTCTCTACACCTGTTGACTGTGCGGCCTGTGCGGTCGCACCCGACAACCAGCCGATTGCGGTTGCTATATCATTCGCGGCCATGCCCGCCGTATCCGATATAGATTGCAATCTTGATTGAAGCCGCGCGCCGGCATTCTCCACTTCCACAAACGCCTGCTTTAATCCTTCAATGTCTCCCGTTAGTAAAGAACTTATGGCATGACCTAATGCAGCTAAATCTTCGGCCAGCGTGAGAACTAACGCGCCTGTGGTAACGAAAGGCGCTGTGAGCAAAACGGAGGCATCCCAAAGAATACGCATCCACTGAACCACGTCTTTGAGTATGTCTATTAGCCACTTCGATGATTCACGGTTATCTTCAATAGCTTTAGTTAGACCCTCAACAATCTGCGTTGTGTCTGCTATGGCTTGAGTACCGAGAGCAACCTTTAACCCTTCCCACGCCGCCGACAGATCGTTTGTCGCAACAGTCAGGCGGTGCGCGGCTTCAGAGGTCTTCTCATCAAATGATTCGCCCAATTCCTGCGCGCGTCTCGTTGCGCTTTGTAGACTTCCACCCAGAGCATCAAGCATGGGGATTAGCTGATCGCCCGACTTTCCCATTAGCTTGATCGCTGCGTCGTTGCGGTCAGCCGTTGGCGCTAACTGACTCCACGCTTTAATTAGCTGTTCAACTGCGGCCTGTGGATTCTGTGCGGCCTTCTGTGCATCTATGCCAAGATCGCGTAAGGACTGCGCCAGTCTCTTATTACCGAGTGCGCCTTCATCAACATTTTTCAGGTATCTATCAATTCCACTTACTACCTGAGTAAATGCAATGCCGTTCTCTCTGGCAGCAACGCGAAGGGCTGATAATGATTCTGTGGAAAGCTGTGTTCTAAGATGTGCCTTGTAGATTTCATCGCCCACGTTGGCAGCACTTTGCGCCAGAGCGTAAAGGCTGGTGACTGCGCCTACTGCCGCCGTAGAAACCGAAGCGATAACAGCAGCAGCGATTCCACCGGGGCCAGCTATCAACCCTAAGCCTGCGGCTGTACCAGATGCCGCGCCTGAGATGCTGGTGAAATCGGCGGTCGCCAGCCGTGCTGTCTGTCGAATCGCGCCTGAAAACCCGGAGAGGGAATCTTGCCCCGGAAACTGAGAGACCAACTTCTTGATCTCACTGACCATCTCAGAGCGGAAGTCCCTGAACTCCTGCCGCGCCTGTGCGGTTTTGACTTTTAGCTCAAATGTTAGAGTGGCGCTGTCTCCCATTAAAGCACGTCCTTATCATCAAAACTGACTACCCTCGGCGTTGGTTGTGTCTTCCACCAAATACTGCCATGCCCCGTTTCATCCATGCCGGTGCGATTCGCCGCAAGGCTTGACGGGTTGAAGGGCTGCTGCGCCATCGCGCTTCTGTGCTTAGTGTGCCGCTCGCCCTCATCAAATTCAAAAGGTGGCAGTTCTACGCCGAACGCGGAAGCTAACACTTGCATCTGGCCTCTTAGCATCAATGCGTCACGCTTTGCCTGTCGCTTCGCCTCGGAAAGCCAGAGGCATTGTGAAGCTGCTAGATCAAGCGCGAGCGCAATAACTTCATCCTCTATTCCGTACACGGCGCTTGCCCTTACGCCGTGTTGATTTGCCATGAGCGCCAGAGACAGAAGATGACCCGCGCGCTGCGCGCTGACGAAAGCTTGCTACCGCATCAACGGTAGTCTCCCCTCCGTTTTTTAGAATGACAGGTAAGCCGGGCTGCCCATGAAGAACCCACTTCACTATGCCGTCTGCCACTTCCGGCGCGTTTTCCGTGAACTCGAAATAACTGATTGCGTCCTTTGTATCCGGGCGAACAAAGCCGGGTACGATTTGAGGCACTTTCACGGCATTACAGATAGCGTCACGGCGAAAGTTCACGGCGGCGCGGTACTCATCAGGGTTCACCTGTTCGTCAACTGTCACACTTGAATCGCCCTCGCCATTCATCGCCTTTAGCGTTGCCTCAACCAGCATGTGGGGCACACGCCCGTTTTCAAACCACAGGGTGAGGTCAATGCGGCGACCGATGAAACGAAAGCCTTCTATCTCTACCTCGCCTGTGATCTCCGGGCGCTCTGCCGCTTTTTGCTTTAGCTTCTCGCGCCATTGCTCCGTATAGTCGTTTTGTGCTACTTCCGCTTTGTTTTGATTCATCTACTTTCAACCTTTCGGAAAGGGAAACATGAATAGAAAGAACTTCGTGCTGCTTTTAATCGTTGCGGCTTCGCTTGTGTTCGGGCTGGCCGCTCAAAACCGAACGTCTCAGAAATGGGAATACAAAGAATCATGCTCATCAAGAGACATGAATAAACTCGGTGATGAAGGATGGGAGCTTGTAGCCACTACCAGCAACGGTGCTGTTCAGTGTCTCTATTACAAGCGCCCCAAGTCGGAGCCGTGATTCTGTTTTCAAAAGAAAAATGCCCCGCACAAGTGAGAGTGAATCTCACCTGTCGAGGCATCAGAACAGACGCCAAAATTTATTTAGTTATCCGGTCTCAGTGTATCTTGTCGCTCTTAACCTTGAACACGCGCGGCGGTCGAGACTTATTCCGCTCATATCGTGCGCGCTCTTGTGCAGCTTCGCGCTGTAGAGTCTTGATGAAATCATTCAATTCGTGACGATGCTCATGCTGCCCGCCACTCCTGAAATATCTCAGCACTATATAATCGCCGCGCTCGTTTGCTTTGATGTAATAACCTTTAGCTCCACACGGCTCACCCTCGCGCAGACAGATACGCTCAGGCAATTTCGTGCGTGGCATCTCTATTTCTGGCACATACGCCTCTGCGCTTACCTGCTCAGCTAAAGGCTCTGCCGGTCGCACGTCAACGCCGCTAATCTCTTTCACGGCTTCGGCCTGGTTTATTCCAGTGTGGGGCAGGATGAACTGACCCGCTATTGCCGCAAAGCTCTGCTTTATCTCAAGCGACTTCACCATCGTTAGCCCAACGCTCTGCGCAACGAGCCTCCGAAAACTTTCGGCGCTTTGCACCATCTTGCCGATTTCCTGCGCTGCGGCACTAGCACCGAAAATAGAAGGCTTGATAGAAAAAAGGAGCGCCATTGCATCGCGCATCTCTGGCGACGGTTGCCGGTTGCGCGCCATCTCGCGCCATTGTTCCGCTCTTGTCATCTCTCCGCTCAAGTTCCCTTTCCCCCTATCGCGTTTATTTTATCATCAATCGTATCCGGCCACTCACTATCAATTTGCAAACTTTGACAGGTCGCGCGCTCGGCCTCTCTAAGTTTTCTTTCCTGCATGTAGAGGCCGCGCCATTTGAATTTATCTCTTTCATGGATGCGCTCACGACGATTAGCCCACTTCACGCGAACATAAAACAGGGCAGCCAGGCATCCGAGAAAAACAGTCAGCATATTAGCTTCGCCTTAATACTTCCGTCTCGCGCTTCAATTTCTCGTATTGCAGCAACGCCAGCTTTGAAACAGGCGAGATACTTTCAAAGGCTTTCGGTCTAGTGGCTCTCAGTTCAAGAAGCCGCTCGTAAAATAGATTCGGCTCAAATCTCACAGGTGTTTCTAGCTCGCCACTCTTCATTTTCTTGGTTTCTGTCCACTTAGTATTAACAAGGAAGAATACTTATTGAGTGGACAACAAGACATCCGTTCCACCAGCGTTCTAAACTGCATCGGATTCACCGTAAAATTTATGCTTCAGAGGTCTGCCCGCTAATGAATTTGCCCTTATTTTTAGACGCAACTGGAAAGGATGAGAAAAGACAGAGGCCAAAGAACATCGCGTGAGAGTCTGAAAACAGGACAAAAGGTAAGAAGTTAAAAGGCGATAGAGAAGACCATAGATTAGAGGCTGGAGGCCAGAGGTTAGTGAAAGCATTTCACTAACCTCTGGCCTCCAGCCTCTTTTGCCTTTTACCTTTTGCCTTTTCTTTGTATGCTTGTCTTCCTAAAAAAAAGAGGAGACAAAGCAAAAGATGAGCAGCACACCGCGTCAGGGTGAGAGCGATGGTTTCAGAGCGGTCGTAGAAGATGCGCTTAGACGAGCCGACGACGAAAGATTCGCTGAACGCATCTGGGCCAAAGATGCTTCGTTCTGGAAACAGGAAGAGGCGCATCAGAAGGTAATAAGAAATGCGCTCGGCTGGCTGGATGTCGTGCACACGATGAGCGAGCGCGTCGAGGAGCTTGAAAGCTTTGCAGGTGAAATTCAGCAAGCAGGCTTTACTCATCTGATGCTTCTTGGCATGGGCGGCTCAAGCCTCTGCCCGGAAGTCTTCCGGCGCACGTTCGGTCGGCAGGAAAATTTCCCGGAGCTTCTTGTACTTGACACAACAGACCCTGATACCATCGCCGCTTTCGAGCAGCGCATCAACCTTTCCAAAACCCTCTTCATAGTCTCGTCGAAATCCGGCACAACCATCGAGCCGCTCTCCTTCTACAGATATTTTTACGACCGTGTGCAACGGGAGAAGGGCGAGCGCGCAGGCGAAAATTTCATAGCCATCACAGACCCCGGCACTCTGATGGAGCGGCAGGCGACTGAGCACGGTTTCAGAAAAATATTCCTCAACCCTTCGGACATAGG
The DNA here is from genome assembly GCA_035316225.1 of Pyrinomonadaceae bacterium. GTDB lineage: Bacteria > Acidobacteriota > Blastocatellia > Pyrinomonadales > Pyrinomonadaceae > 3-1-20CM-3-53-8. The sequence continues at coordinate 5,710 of DATHJK010000383.1, read as the reverse complement.
CGGGCGCTACTCTGCGCTCTCATACTTCGGGATGGTTCCCGCCGCGCTGATGGGATTAAACGTGCGCGAGATGTTGGCAAGGGCTGTAAAGGCTCTGGAAGAATGTGGCGCTTCGATTCCGGCGAATGAAAACAGGGGCGTGCGGTTGGGCTGCGTTCTGGGCGCTATGGCACAGGCCGGACGGGATAAATTGACGCTCGTGACAGGCGGAGCAATCTCGTCGCTCGGATTGTGGATTGAGCAGTTGATTGCAGAGAGCACAGGCAAGGAAGGCAAGGGGATTGTGCCCGTTGCGAATGAACCGTTCGGCGCGCCCGGTGTTTACGGCTCGGACAGGTTGTTCGTCGCCATCAATGCAGGCGAGATGAACAAGGACACGGACGGCGCTCTGCGCGCTATCGAATCGGCTGGTCATCCGGTGATTCGCCGCACGCTCGATGACGCTTACGACCTCGGCGCAGAGTTCTTTATCTGGGAGATGGCAACCGCAGTTGCGGGAAAGTTTCTGGGGATAAATCCCTTCGACCAGCCGAACGTGCAGGAGAGCAAGGACAACACGAACGCTTTGTTGGACGAGTTCAAGAAATCGGGCGCGCTGCCCGAACAATATGCGACTGTCTCGGAAGGCGATCTGAAAATTTACGTAACAAGGGGCTGGGCTGAAGAGAAATTCTCTAACGCGGAAACAGCAACGCTCTCATCCGTAATCGCTGCGCACATGGAGCGCGTTCGCGCGGGTGATTACGTCGCGCTGCTTGCTTACATTCAGGAGACTGAAGAACACGACCATCTGCTTCGTGAGATTCGCACCCACTTGCGCGACAGGCTTCACGTTGCGACGACCACAGGCTACGGCCCGCGATTCCTGCATTCTACGGGGCAACTGCACAAAGGCGGCTCTCCGAGCGGAGTCTTCATTCAACTGACCGATGAAGACTCGACCGACTTGCAGATTCCCGGCGAGCCTTACACCTTCAGCGTGCTTAAACAGGCGCAGGCGCTGGGAGATTTTTCGTCCCTGGAAAAAAGAGACCGCCGCGCAATCCGTTTTCATTTAGGAAAGAATGCGACGGCGGGCTTAGAAAAGTTGCTTGAGCTTGTTAAAGAAACAACAGGCGCGGCTGAAAGTTGAGCGCTTCTCTTAGCGCCTCCAGCGTCTTTGCGTGAGATAGATTTCTCGCTGGAGACGCCAAGTCGCTAAGAAGAACGCAAAGGTTTGTATCCTTACTTAATTAACGGGAGAAATATTCGATGCCTGAAGCAGACATAGGCATGGCGGGCGTGGGCGTGATGGGTTCAAATCTTGCGCTCAACATGGAGAGCCGAGGGTTCTCCGTAGTCGTATGGGATCGTGATCCGTCATTCGTAGAGAAGGCTATGGCGCAGGTGGGCGATGGCAAAAAGATTACTGCGACTAAAACGCCTGAAGAGTTTGTGCGATCCATTAAACGACCGCGCAAGATAATGATTATGGTCAAGGCTGGCCCGCCAGTTGACTGGACTGTCGAGCAGTTCAAACCCTTTCTGGAAAAGGGGGACATACTGATTGACGGCGGAAATTCCTACTTCGAGGACACGCGCAGGCGCGAGGCTGCTCTCGGCCAGGAAGGTTTCCGTTTCATAGGCTCTGGCGTATCGGGCGGCGAAGAGGGTGCGCTGCATGGGCCAAGCTTGATGCCGGGCGGCGCACGCGAGGCTTATGAAGAGATTCGCCCCATATGGGAAGCAATCGCTGCGAAGACTGAAGACGGGGCATGCACGACTTATGTTGGCCCAAACGCTGCCGGGCACTTCGTCAAGATGGTTCACAACGGCATAGAGTACGGCGACATGCAGCTTATAGCCGAAGCCTATGACATACTGCGCCGCGTGTTAGGCATGGAGGCCGCCGGGCTTGCGGATGTTTTTGCAAAATGGAACGAAGGGATTCTTGATTCTTATCTTATTAAAATCACTTCGGAAATCTTCAGGGTCAAAGATGAAGAGACGGGTAAGCCGCTGGTTGATCTTATCTTGGATAAAGCGGGACAGAAAGGGACTGGCAAGTGGACTTCGCAGACAGCGCTCGATCTGGCCGTGCCAATCTCTACGATAAGTGCGGCGCTGGATGCGCGGTTCATGTCGGCTTTGAAAGATGAGCGAGTCGAAGCGAGCCGAAGTATCAGGGGGCCGCAGGTTTCAGCATGGAGCGGCGACGGGCAATACTTGATCGCGGCCATTCACGATGCGCTCTATGCTTCAAAAATCTGCTCATACGCTCAAGGCTTCAATCTCATACGCGCAGGCTCTATTGAGTGGCAGTGGAACATTGATTTGAGCGAGATGGCACGCATATGGAAGGGCGGCTGCATCATACGCGCAAAGTTTCTGGACGGAATCAAAAAGGCATACAAGCGCACGCCCGATCTCAGGAATCTTCTGCTCGATGAAGAGTTTTCAGTGTGGATGGAGGGCGCGCAGAAGAACTGGCGCACCTGCCTGAGCGTTGCGCAGCAGCACGGCGTTGCTGTTCCGGCGATGGCGGCGAGCCTTGCTTACTTCGATGCTTATCGCACAGACCGATTGCCGCAAAATCTAACGCAGGCGCAGCGCGACTTCTTCGGCGCGCATACTTACGAACGAGTTGATAAGCCGGAACTGGGAGCAGTTCATACGAAGTGGGAAGAGGAAGTGGCGGAATCAGGTAAATAAGCTGTAAGGAGAAGAAATATGCTCTCCGAACTATACGGTAAGGCGGCGCGGCTCGCCCGGTGGTCTGTAATCCTGCAAGTCGCAGGCTGTCTCATAGCAGTGCTTCTTTTAAGCGGCTGCGGCAAAGTTATCAATATCCCTGCTTCAGATTCTACGCCGCCGACCGTGAATCTACATGCTCAGGCTCAGGCGCAAACTGATACACTCACGCCGCAGAGCGCACCTGTCACGCGCGCAGTCGGGCCAAACGAGAGCCTTTACTTCGTTGCAGACGGCAAGGACAAGAACGGAGGCGTGAAACGACTGTTCCTCACAGGAGAAGTGCAGGTCAATTGCGTGTCCGGCGAATTGGGCCAACAGAAGAGCGCAGCGCTGGGAGCTGAAGCTGCTGATACAAATTTACCTCCGGGAAAGGCCAAAACAGAGCGAGTTGTAGACATGACTATAAACATCGCAGACTGGCGACAAATGTGCACGGGCGATTTCCATTTCAAATCTCTGAGCGGCTGGGTGAAGGCGACGGCTGAGAATTTTTACGGCGGGCAGGTGAGCACGGCAGAGTACCATTTTCATAACCCTTGATCCGGCGCGGCTGAAATAAAGAAGCTGATGACAGAAATTTTTACCGACAACCCATTGCGCGCAGGGATGCGCATCGAGCGCGCCGCGCCGCCGTGCGCGCTGGTCATCTTCGGCGCGACGGGCGATCTGACCAGAAGAAAATTGATGCCCGCGCTCTATCGTCTCACGCAGCAGCGCCTTGTCCCTGCGGAGTTTGCAATCATAGGAACGGCGCGGCAGGAGATGTCGGACGAAGAGTTTCGGGCGCAGATGCGAGAAGCAATAGCAAAGTTCGGTGAAGAGAAAACGGTTGACGACGCGGTGTGGCAGAGCTTTGCAAGCGGGCTGTTTTATATAGGTGGCGAATTCGGCAATGACGAAGTTTACAGCCGTTTGAAAGACTCTTTGGAAAAGATTGACCGTGAGCGCAACACGCAGGGCAATCATCTTTTCTATCTTTCGACCGCGCCGCAGTTCTTCGGCATTATCTCAGAGAAACTGGGGCAGGCCGGTTTGAACGCATCGCGTGGCTGGACGCGCATCATCGTAGAGAAACCTTTCGGGCACGATCTGGAAAGCGCGCGCGCTTTGAATCAGGAGCTGGCAAAGGTTTTTCACGAAGATCAGGTCTATCGCATCGATCATTATCTTGGGAAAGAGACTGTTCAGAACCTTTTAGTTTTCCGCTTCGCTAACAGCATTTTCGAGCCGTTGTGGAATCGCCAGTACATCGAGCACGTTCAGATAACGAATGCCGAGGCAATCGGCGTTGAAGGTCGCGGCGCTTACTACGAATCGTCTGGCACGGTGCGCGACATGATTCAGAATCACGTGTTTCAGGTCGCGTCGCTGATTGCTATGGAGCCGCCCGTTAACTTGGGCGCAAACGCCGTGCGTGACGAGAAGGTGAAAGCGATGCAGGCTGTGCGTCCGATTCCGCCGGATAGAGTTGATGAATTTGCTGTGCGCGGGCAGTACGGGGCAGGCTATGTGTTGGGCGAAACCGTTCCGGGTTACCGCGAGGAGGAGGGCGTTGACCCGAACTCTTCTACGGAAACTTTCGCGGCTCTGAAACTCTACTTCGACAACTGGCGCTGGGCAGGAGTGCCTTTCTACATACGTTCGGGAAAGCGTCTTGCCAAGCGCGTCACAGAGATTGCGATTCAGTTCAAGGAGGCTCCGCTTAGATTGTTCACGCAATCGGACGCGCCCGTAGAGCCGAACGTGCTGGTGATTCGGATTCAGCCGAACGAGGGCATAACCTTGCGCTTCTCTGCGAAATTGCCCGGACAGGCAATGCGCATACGCGAAGTCAACATGGATTTTCGCTACGGCTCGTCGTTCGGCGTGCCTACGCCGGAAGCATACGAGCGGCTGCTGCTGGACTGCATGCTGGGCGATTCAACGCTCTACGCGCGACGCGACATGACGGAAAGAGGCTGGGAGATTGTTACGCCGCTTCTCGAAGCATGGAAGCACCCGGCACCGGATTTCCCTAACTACGAAGCGGGCACGTGGGGGCCGCAAGCTGCTTTCGATTTGATTGAGCGGGACGGAAGGCACTGGCGGAAATTATGAAAAAAGTCTGGAGTCTGGAGTCTGGAGTCTAAGAGTCAACTCGTCAAAAACAGTTTTTTGCTTTTGACCTCGGACTCCAGACTCCAGACTCCAGACTCTAAGACTCCAGACTCTTATGAAGCAATCAACGCGCACGACTCATCAACAAATCCATGTTCCGGCGACGCTGGATGTTCAGTCGGTCGAGCGCGAGTTGAGCGAGTTATGGAGAGTGCAGAACGCCGAGGGGCGCGCGGACGATAACGAGAGCGCGTTGATACGCGCGCGCGTGCTCAACCTGATGATTTATGTGGCTGCGGAAGATGCGCTCGACGAGATAAATGAGGCGCTGGCCGAAATCTCTTCGACGCACCCGTGCCGTGCGCTGGTGATGTGCGCGGATAGCGCGGGCGCGGACGAGGATATAGAGATGTTCGTCTCGGCTTTTTGTCAGGACATGGAAGATGATGCGCCTGAAAGACAGTTGTGTTGCGAGCAGGTGTCGCTGGTTGCGCGCGGTCGCTTCGCGGTCGAATTGCCCAGCGCGGCTGTGCCGCTTCTGGTTTCAGACCTGCCGACTTTCCTTTACTGGCATGACCGTCAACACTTCACGGACGAAAGTTTTAAGCGACTGAGCCATGCAGCCGACCGCGTGGTGATTGACTCTGCAATGTTCGACAAGCCGCACAGAGATGTGCGTGCGCTCTCCGCGTTCATGGAAAAAGAGGTGGATGAGAGCGCGGCTGTGAGCGATCTGAACTGGGCGCGATTAACAGCGTGGCGCGCGCTGCTCGCAGGTTTTTTCGATGCGCCGGAGAGTCGCGCAAATCTTGAGCGCATCAATCGCGTTCTGGTCGAATACGTATCGCACGAGAGCGCGCCTGAAGAGATTGCGCCGCAG
>DATHJK010000382.1:0-2358 GCA_035316225.1 Pyrinomonadaceae bacterium | reverse complement strand
TTCTTACCCTCGCTGGCCTGTTGGAGATTTCGAGTAGTGGTTCAGCTTGAAACTCAGCCCCCGTATTTATCGGCTCTCTCGAATTGAAACTGACCCGCTACAGGGATTTCATCTGGCGCGTGCCCGGCGCGCCTCTTCCCTTACCACCACTGTTCCGGCTATGAAGTCGTGTAGCCCGCGCCCCTGCTGGTTGAAGGCCGCGACCACGAACCCAAGTCCAAGCGTAAGGAATGAAAGTGTGTAGCCGATAAGGTGGCGGACAAGCACGCGCAGGACGCCCGCGCGCCTGCCGTTCGTGCGCTCGATGCGCAAGCCTGTGGCCCACTTTCCTATTGACTGCCCGCGCCACATGGGCAGAAGTATTAAGTCAACTACAGCCACAGCAACAGCAATCACCAGCCCTGTTGTCTCAGTCGTGTCGCCGGCTGAGCGTGCGCCGCCGCCGAAAAGACGCGCCGCCAGCGTCATGAAAGCGATGATCCCGACCAGCACGATGTAGTCCACCAGGAACGCTCCACAGCGCAAAGAGAACGGCGCGCGATAGCGCTCTACATACGCAGCCGTTTGCGCACGCGCGTTCATTTGTGTATCAACCAGAGTTGCTCGTTCGATATTCGCAGTCATAAAGGCGGTTTGCAGTTTTCAGTTTTCAGTTACTTGCTTTAAGTCTTGCAGCTAAGGCGTAAAGCATCTTGCGAAGTTCGGTGATTCTTTCATCTAAATGAGCGCTGCTCTCTTGACTCAGGAAATGCAAGTTCTCGGCGATAATGCGCTGTGTGTCTAGTTCAGCCAAGGAACCATTAGACATTGAAAAAAAATTAAGGAACCCTTTAGTATGCTGTCGGCCTTGCCCTTCAGCGATATTGGATGAAACTGACACCGCAACTCGTTTCATTTGATCCGCTAATCCATATAGCTCATTTTTCGGAAACGATTCACAGAGTTTATAGACTTCAGTGCAAAGAGCGATGCTTTTCTGCCAAACCAGCAAATCCCGATAAGATCGTGATCCCACCACTTTTAACCGAGTCACTGAAAACTGAAAACTAAAAACTGCAAACCGCCTTTATCCCACTAGAAAATGCAGCATGGTTTCGCCGAGTCGAAGCTTGTCGCCGTTCTCAAGTACGCGCGGCTGGCGTGGTGCCAGGCGCACGGTGTCGTTGTCGCGTCCCAGTACCACAGTTCCGTTCACAGAACCCAGGTCTTCTATCAGGAAGGTCTCGCCCTTACGCCAGATTCGCGCGTGCTGGCGGGAGACTTTCGTTTCGGGGTCGAACCTGGAAAGATCAACTTCAGGGAAGATGTTCGAGTTCGGGTCCAGCCTTCCTATCAGGTTGCTCTCCTTCTGCAAGACGAAAGAAGAATCAAGCTCGGTCGTTCCCGCAACCACAAGCTTGGCGGTCGCGCGCGCGGCTCGCAACGGCTCGCTCGCGCCCACCAGAGGCTGACGCTGGCCGCAGTGAGCACAGAACAGATCGTCGGCTGCTATGCGCCCGCCGCAGAAACCGCAGTAGACCATCTCGACCTGAACGGTTTCGCTTCCGCCGACCTGTCCTGACACAACTCCGTATGTGACTTCGCCCGCGCGAAGTTTTTCGGCGTGCATAGAGAGCATCGCACGCATCTCTGCGGCAGAGCGGAAGCGGTCTTCAGGCTTGTACTCCACCGAGCGCATCAATATGCGCTCCATCTCCGATGAAATGGTCGGGTTGATCTGGCGCGGGCGCGGGTTTTTAGCGAAGTCGAAGATAAGAAGCGGGTTGTCCTGCGGGTCTGAGCCTGTCAGGAGATGGAACATCGTCGCGCCTAAACTGTATATGTCGGAGCGAGGCTCGACCTTGCCGCTGAAAAGCTCAGGCGGCGCGTAGCCCATAGTGCCCACAGCCGTCACGCCCTTCTCCTGCTTGGCAACGGTGCGCGCGATTCCGAAGTCAATCAGCATAACGCGCCCCGAGTTTCCATCAATCATCAGGTTCGCGGGCTTCAGGTCGCGGTAGATGATAGGCGGGTTGTGGTTGTGCAGGTAATCGAGCACGTCCGCAACCTGCGTGGCCCAATCCGTAACGGTCTTTTCATCAATGCGGCCAGTCTGCGCGTTTCTGAGCCGCGACGCGATGTCGCCGCCCGAAATATATTTCATGACGAGGTAGAAGCGACCGGCGTTATCGTCATAAAAATAGTCGTAGATGGTTGGGATCGAAGCATGCTCAAGCTCGGAGAGAATCACGGATTCTCTCTTGAAATCGTTAATAGCCTTCTCGTGCTGCGTCTCGTCAATGTGGGCTTCGATCATCTCCTTGACGGCGCGCGGCGCATCGCCCAGGTTTCTGTCTTTCGCAAGGTAGACTGCGCCCA
>DATHJK010000381.1:0-10738 GCA_035316225.1 Pyrinomonadaceae bacterium | reverse complement strand
CTTCCCCATTGGGCCAACGTTCTCGAAAGCTCTTGGTAAAAGCAGTCATACTCGGAAACAGGTTAGCGCATCGTATGAGGAGCATTAGACCACAGCCTGCCTCTCCTCGAAAGTGGAACTATGGTTCCCTGTCAGACAGGGAGAGAACAACGCTTTGCCTTCAAGTGCCGTGTCGGGCATGGCAGGAAACGTGTCTGGTGCGGCCAGTGGTTCAAACCGAAGCGTTACCGCATTTTCTTCCCTAGCCGTTAGTTTGTCAACGAGGGAAAGGCAGAGGTTAGAAATCAGAGGTCGGAGGTCAGTGAAAAGCTCCTTACTAACCTCTGGCCTCTAACCTCTGACCTCATGCTTTTCAGAAAGTTAGCGGGTCTGCGGCGACGCCGAACTGTCGTGGATTCTGCGCGATTGCGCCAAGCGCTATGAATCGTACCACGAAGTTGTAAGCGTCGTCGCCGAGGCCCCCGCGCTCGTGCAAGTACCAGATGTTGCGCTGAACGAGCGGGTTTCTTACGAGTCGTCGCATCCTTTCCAGAAGCGGGTGCGATTGCTTTGTGCCCACGCCGCCCTCTTTGTAAGCAGCAAGGACGATGAGACTGCTATCTGCGTCGCCGCTGCCAAAAGTTGCGCGAAGCGCCAGCAGGTTCGGTATCATCTCGCGCGCAGCCGCCACAGGATCACGCCCGGAGCGCCCGCCATCCGTCATCAACAATCCTGTGTAGACGACAAGCCCCGGCTCAAGCCCCTCGCGCCTTGCCTGTGTTGCAACCGCATTGCCGCCGCGCTGCATTGCAAGGATAGCGTCGCGTGTGGATTGCAATGCGCGATACTCTTCGATTCGCTGGCTTATGTCGTGCAGCGCCTTTTCGGAAAAACTGTACGCCCTGTCGTCGCTGCTTATGCGCAGCATCACCTGCCCTGCCGCGCTCTCAACCTGATCCATCGAAGCCGAGCTGCCGGGTGTAGAAGCGTTGTCATTCGACGCACCGTTGTCAGGAGTTGATTGCTGTGAATTTGGATTCTCTTCGTTGACGGTCTGCCCCGCAGTGCTTTCGCTGCCCGTCGTGCGCGGTCGCCTCTCAACTCTTTGAGGATCAGTGCCGCTCCTGTGCGTAAAGATTAGTAGCGCCACAGCGAACAGCAGAATTACTATGACGGAGCAGGCGGCTATGACAGGCGCGCTCAACCAGCCTTGCGAAGATGCCCACTCGGAATCTTCTATTCGCCCTATACGCGGAGGCGGCACAGATGCGGAAGCCGCGCCCTTCTTACCCTTCGCGCGCTTCGCAATCTTTCGAGCGGGTTTAGCCTTTTGTCCAGAAACACTAACGGCGGCAGCAGCTACGGAACCTTTAGCCCTGCTCTCCGCCTCGCGCTTCGCGCCAACCCGCACCGTAATTTCAGTCGAACCGCCGAGCGTGATAACGTCGCCGTCATTGAGAACGGCACCGCCCGTCACCGCCACAGAATTCAACTCAGTCCCATTACGCGACCCGCAATCGGAAATCTCCATAATCCCGTCGAAGCACTCAATCAGCGCATGCCGCCTTGACAGGTTCGTGTCCTCGACAACCAGATCGTTATCAGGGCTTCGACCAATCGTGAACCGCATAGAGTCCACCACGACCTCGCGCGCGTCGCCTGACCCTTCACCGATTATTAAACGCAACTCCGGCTGCATAATTCGATAATATATCAAAGTAGGTGAGTACACGATGCTTGCAAAGAAACATCATGGACTCACCTACTTGTTCGACTTGCCGAATGAATACTCACTCAGTCAGTCTGTACGATATAAACTGCCGTGCTTACTTCGCAGCAGCTTGCTTTTTGTGATGGCCTTCTGCGAACTCTTGGATCATCTTTTCGTTGAAGGCAGGGATGTCGTCGGGCTTGCGGCTGGTGACTAATCGGTTGTCAACGATGACCTCCTCGTCAGTCCACTCTGCGCCTGCGTTCTTCAGATCAGTTTTGAGCGAAGGCCACGAGGTTACTTTGCGACCGCGCACAGCGCCCGCTTCAATGAGCGTCCAGGGGCCGTGGCAGATGGCGGCGATGGGTTTGCCAGCGTCCGCGAATGCTTTGACGAAGTTGACCGCTTCGGGAATTGCACGAAGCTGATCGGGGTTGGCTACGCCGCCGGGCAGAAGAAGCGCGTCGTAGTCTGCGGCTTTCGCCTGCGTTAGTTGCACGTCAACAGTAAACTTGTCGCCTTTGTCGTAGTGGTTCCAACCCTGCACTTCGCCTTTCTCCGGCGAGACTATTTCGGTTTTAGCTCCAGCCTCGTCCAGAGCCTTGCGGGGTTCGGTCAGTTCCACCTGCTCGAACCCTTCCGTTACCAGGATTGCGACTTTCAGTCCGTCCAATTTTTGCGCCATGAAAAAGAACCTCCCTTGTTCTTGTTGAAGTTGATGCTGCCTCAATTAGAGAATGATTTCGAGTGAGCGCCGAAGCAGAAGCGATAATCGCAGAGAATGCGAAGATTTCTCTGCGTCCTTCGCGTTTGCCTTCGCGCTCTTTGCGGTTAATCGTCTGCCCCACAACCGTGTGAATCTTCCTAGAAGCTAAAGCGCACTTGCAACTCTACGCGGCGGTTGCCTGCTATCTGTGTGCCGCCGCCGAAGCCGCCTGCGCTCGCGCGTGATAGACTGAAGAGCGACGAACTCAGATTGCCTATGGGCTGACCTTCGTTCGTGCTGTTGAGAATATTCTGCACGTTGACGGAGAAGGTCAGGCCATAGCGCCTTGAAGTTTGTGTAGTGTCGCCGCCGCCGAGGCCACCGCCTCCGCCCATTCCACCGCCGCGACCTCCACGACCACCACCGCCGCCTCCTCCGCCTCCACCTCGTCCACCACCACCGCCGCCACCTGCGCCACCGCCGGAACTGACCTCTTCACCGAAGTTCCAAGTCTTGCTCACACGCATGTTGACCGTGAAGAAGGCCGGGCCTGTGCCGAAGTTGCGCGGGATTATGGTTGCACCCGGCAGAGGGTTCGTGTCGAACGCTCCGAAGCGCGTGATGACGACGCTCGGCCTGGTTAAATCGGTAGCGAACGCAGGGCGCTCTGTGAATAGAGTGTCGCCGTTCGTGTCGCGGCCTATTGTGATGTTGAAGGGGCGACCTGAATTCGCAACGACGAACGGGTTGAGCCTGATGCCCCAGGGCAGCGCGTTGATTGTGCCTCCCAGAAAGAGGCGATGGCGTATGTCCTGTGCCGCGCGTCCGTACTCGCCCGTTAGATCATATTGATTCGCGGGGAAAGTGTTTGCCCCATCCGTGTCGCCGCGCGCGTGATTCCAGGTGTAGTTGGCGAAGAGCGTCAGCTTGCGGCTGAAGCGGCTGTTGAGGCTCACGATCAACTGGTTCTGATTGAATCGCCCGGTTGATTCAAACTCGTATATGTTGCCTATGTCGCCAAAGGGGCGCACGCCCGTGCCCGGCACAGGCGCGTTGATGTTGCGCGAGCGCAGAACGTGAAGCGTGCGCGCGGCTATGTAGTTCACGGATAGAGTCATGCGATACGGCAGTTGACGCTCTATGCTTAGCGCAGTCTGCATAGTGTACGGCGCGCGAATATCCGGCGCGACGCGACGAACGGTCTGCGGAATGCTGAAGGCCGTCAGTTGCTGTACGGTAGGCACGTTCGGGAACAGGTCTAAGACGCTCTGTCCGTTCGTCGTCAAGTTCGTGATAACAAACTGTTGCTGGTTCGTGCCGTTGAAGCGGTTGGATTGCAACGTAAGATTTTCGCTGAAGCGATCATAAAAGATGCCGAAGCCTCCGCGCACCACAGTCTTCGATTGCTGCCCGCCACCAGCGCCGGGCGCCCACGCGAAAGCTACTCGCGGCGCAAAGTCCGTGCTCTCGTGAATGTTGGTCTGCGTCTCATAGCGCAAGCCCAGACTTACGGTAAGGTTCGGGCGCATGCGCCAGTCGTCCTGAATGAACGGGCCAAAATCCACCTGCGTCACACCAGCCTGCGGGTCGCCGCCCGCGATTGAGAACTGCGTTGCGCCGCCGCCGAGCGCTCGTACCTGCGCAGCCGAAAGACCTTGAGATTGAAAGAGCAACGTTCGACGATAGCGCTCTATGCTTGTCAGTTGAACTGTAACGGGCTGACCCGTCGCCGGATCAATCACCACCTGATTGTTCGCGTCCAACTGCGGGCCGAGGCCGCCGGCGAATGTGAATGTGCCCGCAAAATTCTGCGGCGACACGTCCGTGATGCGCACTGCTCGAATGCGCCCGCCAGCCTTTAGCGAGTGACGGCCTACTGTCCACGAAGTGAAGTTTGAAAGCTCGTAGCGATCCTGACTATTCAGGGAAAGCCCAACTTGCGAACCGCCGCCCGTGAAAGCTTCGAGCACGTTGATTGTGGGTTGAGATTGATCGCCCCTGTTCGTAACGCGCCTGCGCAGGTATTGAAAGCGGGTTTCGTTAATCACCTTCTGATTGATGACAGCCGTTTCCGTCACCTGCAAAGTCTGCTGCGTGCTCGTAGTGCTGAATGCGCGCGAAGGCAGAGACAGGTTGCCTATGCCTTCGTTGATGAGACTGGCGCGCTCAAAAGAGTAGCGGGCGACGAGCGTGTTCGTAGCGTTCAGTTGATAATCGAGGCGCGGGCTAAAAGTCGTGCGACGCTGCGGAGCAACGATTGTCTGGTTGAAAGGCGTGATGTTGAAGCTGGGGTCAACTATTACCGCGTCAACTATCTGGTCCTCGTTCGTCTCGCGCCTTTCTACGTCGAAGAAGAACGAAGCTTTCTTCGCCACGATTGGCCCACTTAAATTTCCGCCGTAACGGCGCAACTGAAACGGCGCACGCGACGGCGCGAAGGGATTGCGCGAATTCAGCGCGGAGTCGTTGAAGTTGAATGATGCTTCGCCTCTGAATCTATTCGTGCCCGGCTTGGTGAAAATCTCTACTCGCCCGAAACCCAGGCGGTCGTATTCAGCCGAAAACGGGTTCTGGTTAATGCGAATCTCGCGTATGGAACTCTTCGGAGGAAGACGCCCGCCCGAAAAACCGTCAATGAAAATATCCGCCGTGCCGTTCGGCCCCGAAGATGGGCCTGCCAGAGCTTGCAGCGCGTCAGTTAAATCGTCCGGGTCGTCAGGCAGCGCATCCAGGTCTGCGCCGCGCAACACGACCGCACCGGCATTGCTCTCAGGCTCTGTGCTTACGGGCGGCTCGGCAGTGATCGTCACAGTCTCCTGCTCAATCGCCACGCTCATGCTGATGTTTAGAGGCTCGGTGCGTCCCGCCGCGACATCAACCTCCGCGTTCTCGTAATCCGCGAAGCCCGGCGCAGCAACGCGCATAGTGTAGCGACCGGGCGCTAAGCCGGAAACAGCGTAACGACCCTGCTCATCCGTCGTGGCATCTCTGGCAACGCCGCTGGCATCCGTGACCGTAACGGTCGCGCCCACTATCACGCCGCCCAATTGATCCGCCACAGTACCGCGCAGAGTTCCCAACGACTGCTGCTGCGCCGCAAGCGTCAAAGAACAGAACAGAACAAAGATTGATAGAGCGAAACCGCGCGAGAATACACCTTGAACCAACCGCATATCTATTCCCCTTATAAGAAAGTGATGAATGCAGAGTGCGGAGTGATGAACTGAAAAGCATTTAATTCATCACTCTACACTCTGCATTCATCACTGCATTTCTATGGTTGCTCGCGCGGGCTTGTGCCGCCGCCAACAACGTCGCCGGGCAGACCCGGACTGTTTGGCCCACGCTGCGGCCTTCCCTGGAATCTGAGAAGGCGCGTGATGAAATCAGCGTCGCCGGTTACGAGCGTGACCGCCGTTGCGTGCGTAGCATCAGCGCCAGCCGAAGCAACCACGAAGACAACATCGCCCTTCTTCAAATCTGCCAGCGTTATCGCCGGCAAGCTTTCAAACATCTGCTGAAAATTCCTGCCACCCGCGCCGCCGCGTTGTCCGCCGCCGCTGCCTGCTCTGCCAGCCCCCGCGTTGTCACCACGACCGCCGCGCCCCTGCTGCGCGTTAGCTCCGCCATTCTGCGCTGCTCTCTGCTGCTCGGCCTGCGCGCGCTGTTGCGCGAGTTGAGCGGCCATCTCAGGCGTGATGCGGCGCAAAGTCGAGCGCTGGCCTATCTTCACAGTCAACGTATTTCCTGTCTGGTCATTCTTGATTGTGACCTCGTTAGCAGCAGGGTTGATAGCAGTCACTGTGCCGCCCGTTCTGATGAAAGAGCCAATGATTATTTCTTCGGCTGTGAAGTGCGAGCCGTCCGTGCTTCTATCGCCTCGCGCGCGAATCTGGTCGCCGACCTTCAATTCAGCGAAAGAAGCGGGCGTAGCAAAGCTCGCGTCCGCAGAATCCGGCGCATAGCGTAGAAGCTTCACGTTAGCGGCATTGACCGTTACGGTCTGTACTCCTTCGCGCGAGCGCGCCTCAACCGTTATCTCTTTCGTAGAAGGATTCAGCGCAGTGATTCGACCGGAGACGCCGCGCCTGCGCCAGTCTTCGCGGTTCTGATCCTGCGCCTGAGCGACGGCGGTTGCGCTGGTGATTACAAGCTGGCGCGCAGCGACGCTGCTGCCATCCGTAGAAATCTGGCCTCGCGCGAAGATGCGATCTCCGACTTTCACATCCGCCAGCGTAATGTGCTCTGCGTTCTCCGAACGAGTCTCGCCCGGTCGCACGCGCAGCACAGCGGTTCTGGTATCCGTGCTGACTTTAACAGCGTGGCCGTCGTCGGTTTTGAGCGTGACCTCACCGCCAGCCACATCAACCGCAGTCACTTCACCTACCACGCGATTCTGCGCCGCGCTCGCAGACGTTTGACCTGCGCCTTGCGTCTGCGCGGTCGTCTGTCCGAAAGCTGTGCCCGCGATTGAAAGTGCAATCATGCACAACAAACTGTTTAGTAAAACTCTTCTCATCTCTATTCCTCAACTTACGAATTACAGATTTTGCAGCACGCCCTTCAACAAGAGACGCTCGTGGCGTGCTGGCGGTTACAGAATTTCTCCTGTGGCGACGAGAGAAAAACAGGGGGAACAAATTATTGAGGAGAATTCAGGCGAACTTTGCCTGTCGTGAGCCATCGCTCACGACAGGCAAATCACAGGGGTGTTGGGGTGTGATGATTATAACAACTGAGAGAGATATAGTTCAAACAATCGTGTAAGGAAGCAGTTGGTCAGTTTGAGAGTCTGAGCCAGTATTTACCGGCTCTCTGGAATTGAAACTGGCCCACCACCTGTAAAGAGCAGATGTAGCCGGGAAGCGCAGTGAGGGCGAATTTTACGCGCCCTCGCTCTTTGCTTTGCTCTCGGTCTGCGTACCGCGTTCTTCAATCGGCATGTAATCCCGCTCGTCGTGGCCCTGGTAAATCTGGCGCGGTCGCGCAATCTTCTGATCGGCGTCTTCCAGCAATTCAACCCACTGGGCAATCCAGCCGGAGGTGCGCGGGATGGCGAAGAGCACCGGGAACATGTCAACCGGGAATCCCATCGCGCGATAGATTATCCCCGAATAGAAGTCCACGTTCGGGTAGAGTTTTCGTTTGACGAAATACTCGTCTTCGAGCGCTATGCGTTCGAGTTCTAGCGCAAGGTCAAGCAGCGGGTCTTTGCCCGTGACATCGAAAACTTCGTAGGCGATCTGCTTGATGATCTTCGCGCGCGGGTCGTAATTTTTGTAGACGCGATGACCGAAGCCCATCAACCGGAACTCGCCCGCCTTAACTCGCTTCACATATTCGGGCACATGGTCAACCGAGCCTATCTCGCTGAGCATGCGCAAGACTGCTTCGTTCGCGCCGCCGTGCAGTGGGCCATAGAGAGCAGCAGCCGCGCCCGCAAGCGATGAGTACGGGTCTGTGTGCGCGCTGCCGATTGAGCGCATGGTGTTCGTAGAGCAGTTCTGTTCGTGGTCTGCGTGAAGTATGAAAAGCACGTTGAGCGCACGTTCCAACACAGGGTTCGGCTGGTGCTTCACCTCTGTCGTCTTGAACATCATGTTCAGAAAATTGCCCGTGTATGAGAGATCGTTGTCCGGGTATGAGTAAGGCAATCCCTTGCGATGGCGATATGAGAAGGCCGCAATCGTCGCCACTTTCGCAATCAGGCGATGAATCTGTTTGCGTCGGCAGTCCTCGTTGAAAATATCTTTCGCTTCCGGGTAGAAGGTCGAGAGAGCGCCGATAGTTCCAATGAAAATCCCCATAGGGTGCGCATCGTAATTGAACTGGTCAATCACCTTCTTAATGCTCTCGTGTATGAAGGTGTGATGCGTGATGTGCCATCCCCATTCGGCCAACTGCTCTCCGGTCGGAAGCTCTCCGTGTAGCAGCAGGTAGGCGACTTCAAGATAGGTGCTATGCTCGGCGAGTTGCTCTATGGGATAACCGCGATAACGCAGTATTCCGAGGTCTCCGTCAATGAACGTGATTGCGCTCTTGCACGACGCAGTGTTCATAAAAGCCGGGTCGTATGTCATCAACCCGAAGTCGTCGTCGCCCGTCTTTATCTTCCTTAAGTCCATCGCGCGTATCGTGCCGTTCTCTATGGGCACTTCATACTGCTTACCCGTTCGATTGTCGGTGATTGTTAAGCTGTTCTGGTTGGCATTCGCGCTCATAAACCCTCCGCTTTATATAACGAGACGCAGACCGCAAAAGAGAGTTGCCGCTCTATCCCTCGCCTTACTTAATCTATCCTCTGGATAATTGCTGTAGTGAAGTTACGCCAACGCACCGTAGAATGACAAGTCCGCGACTGGCACGTTATTAAAGCAAGAGAGAATTATTATTGTTCGACATGGAGTAATTCCCGGTCGAGTGTAAGAAACAGCGCAGCTCACCACAGCAGACAGGGGAGAATGCAGAGGAAGCAAAGAAGAAAAAATCATTTGAGATTTCAGATTTCAGATTTCAGATTTGAAATCCTCTGTGCTTCCTCTGCGTTCTCTCTCCGGTCTGCGGTGGTGAATCTTACTTCCGACGTACTTGACCGAAACTTGCTTCAAGTCTATTGCGCGCATTCGGAGTTCGTGCGGCTCACCTGAGGGCCGAACCTGCGCTGGTACTCCGTCGAAGTGATGAAGGCGCAGACCATCGAAAGATAGCTGTTGGGAGCGGGCAATCGGTTCAGCACATCAACCCAGAATTGATAACCGCCTGCGTCCGGGTCTCTTCTCAAGTAGCCGAAATACTCGGCCAGCACGAACGCAGGGTTGTACTCGGCCTGCGAGAAGGTCGTGTTATCTACGACCATGCGGACGACTCGCGCGCGGCTGGCCGAGGAGGTGTATTCCGCAACCAGAGACGAACGCTGGTCAGACAGGTCAACTCCCGTCGTGTTCCTCACCGTATTAAGCAGCGCGTCTGCGAACTCCCCGCCGCTCATGCCCACAGGGTATTTTTTTGCGAACTCTGCGCGCTGAACGAACTCGTTAAGAAACGACTGCTTGCTCGCTTCCAGGTTTGACCCGACTACAAGTTGTACGCGGTCTCGCACAAACTCTGCGTAGGTTGGCTGGCGACCAAGCGCAGCCCTGTAGACTCGTATCAGAAAAGCGCCTGTCAACTGAAACTCCGCTTCTATGAAGTAAGCGGCTGATACGTCCCTGCGCGCCGCGTTGATGCAGGAGGCGTCGCTGCCGCACTGCATGATTCTGTTAGTCCAGTAATCAAGGCCGCCTTCGTCCGGCAGACGATTGAGAAAATCAGCGTAATGCTGGCGCACGAAAAATCCAGCGTCGTCAATCGGATTGGCTTGCGACTGCGCCGTGTCGTTATCAGAAATCGTCAACTGCGCCATCATAGGGCTGCCAAGCGCTGTCGCGCCCGTCTGATTCCTCAGAATCAGATTAACCGTCTCGTTGCCTTCGACGTAAGCGTCATCCGTGATAAGGATGCTGAAGGTTTTGATCGTGTCGCCCGGCGCGAAATGCAGCGTGCCAGAGGCTTTGGCGTAATCCGAGAGTTCCGATGCTGTGCCGTCTACTGTGGCGTATGCGACCGTGGCGGCATTGGATGTGTCACCTGTGCGCGTGACAGTGACAAGCTTCGCGCCGCCGTTTTCCGCGACCTGATAACTGGCCGCGCTGAACTGTAAAGTGCTGGATGCCGAGTCAGCTATCTTGAGCGCGAATGGGCTGATTAAACTATCGCTCCTGAGTAGGTCCATCACAGTATTAGAGTTGATGCCTGTATGAATGATGCCCGGCAGGATGGCTGTATAGACTAATCCAGAAACGTATGCGCTGCCCTGCGCGTCCAGAGCCACGCCGGTCGCAGCCTCGTTATAGTTGATGCCGAAGTAGGTCGAATAATCGAGCGATGCAGCGCTCGCTGCGTTCGTGTTTATTTTAGTGACGAAAGCGTCCGTGCCGCCGCCGTTGAATGGCTGCAACGCTTCCCTCACAGGAAAGTTTGTAGAGTTGGTGCTGCCCGCAACGTAAGCGTTTCCCGCATCATCAACCGCCACGCTCAATCCGAAATCCGCGCCGTCGCCGCCCATGTAAGTTGAATATAGAATGTCCGTGCCTGTGGAGTTCAATTTCACAAGGACTGCATCTGGAAGATTGGCGTGCGCCGTCTGAAATCCGTTGCGCACAGTGATATTTCCCTCCGCTATGCTGCCCGTGACGTAGGCATTGCCGGAAGCGTCCACATCAACATCCAGTCCGCCGACCTTTGCGCCAGATGCGCCCAAATCGTAGCGATAGACGAGCGCCGCGCCCGCCGGGTTTAACTTC
>DATHJK010000380.1:0-2740 GCA_035316225.1 Pyrinomonadaceae bacterium | reverse complement strand
AGAAGACGAATAAGAAACGGAGCTTCGGCCAGTACGTGCGCCATTGCGAAAGTGAAATAAAGGTCGCGCGTCGTAGCGTAATCGGCGGCAAATCCAATCCATAAAGCGAGCATAACGAACAGGCCACAAACGAGAGCGGCCCGAACTGCGCGCGGCCAACCCTTTCGATTGCTTGCCAGCGGAACTCTCTTCGTCTCCCAGACTGACCCACCCATTCCTATCGCAGGAATAAGCAGAAGCCACACTCCATAGTGAATCGTTTCCAGAAAGACGTGTGTGGCGACGAGCAGGCGGCTGGAGACGCCGGTTAAAATTCCTGCGCCCGCGTGCTGTGTGATGCGCCACGACAGAGCATCGTCAACGGGCAAGCCCTGAGCGTGAATCAGATGCGACCACATCAGTACGAGCGCGAGCGGCAACAAAGCAAGGAATAGGTGATAAGTCTTGCGCCACGCGGGGCGCGCACGCTTGAGTTCACGATCAAGAAATAGAAGCGCTACGAGCGGGTGCAGGTATACGAGCGCCAGACTGAACAGCAAAGGATTTATCCACGCCAGAGCGCACAGCGCGAAGCCTGCGGCGAAAGCCCATGACCAATCACGCCTCTTCGTCTGTTTCGCTCTGAGATGAACCAGCGACGCGAGCCACACGAGCATCACTGTGTTCCACAGCGCTATGCTCACAGTCCACGCCGCCGCGTTCAAGTACCACGATTGGCCCAAGCTGAAGAGAGCGATGTAGCTCGCGGTTAGCGCGCCCACACCTCCCAGACCGACCGAATAAAAGAGTTTCGATTTGCCCCAGCGCGCGGGCATTTTTTCCATAAAATATCGAAACTCGATCCAGTTGTGCGGGCCTGCGAATAGAAAGACTGTGGCGATTGAAAGCTGTATGGGCTTCCAGCTAATCAACAATGCGGCGAGCAGGCAGAAACTCAGGAACGATACGGCAACGCGCGGCGCGAACCATTCGGTGCGCCTATACGGTGCGAGCCTGATGTTGCCTGAAATATTCTGCATGAAGCTCTCTTGCGCGAAGTTTGGCGCGCGCACGCTATTGCGTGTTCTTTACCGGCAACACCAACGTGACAGTGTTGGCGTCATCACTAACTTCAACTTTAACCTCGCCGGAAGCGCCATACGGCTGCGCATCCTGAATCAGAATCCTCGAAGTCAGCGAGCGAGCAACGGGCGGCGGGCCAGCGTTCGCATAAGTCACACCGGCAGTTGCCCCGCATAGAGCCAGAAGCGCAACGCCCAGCGCCGCGCGAGCAGGTTTGCCAGATGCGACACGCGAGCGCACAAGCCAGAGGCCGCCCGCAGCGAACGCCAGCGAAAGAAAGATTCCGGCCATCACGGTCTGCGCGCCGTTCATGTTGAAGATGCGGCGCGTCACGGCTGCTGCGCTCTGTGAATCGTGGCCGTCCGCCTGCGCGCTCAACTCAGTCAACAGGCTACGCGGAATAATTAGCTTGGCTTCAGTTGCACGCACGTCCGGCGACAGGTGCATAAAGGTCTTGATGTTCGAGCTTCTTGACGTGCCGTGTCCGTTCGGGTTGGGAACATCCGCCATCGCAGGCACGCTTGCCGCCATCAGAAGCACTGCGAGCGCAATACGCTTAGTCCAGCTTTTCATTATTTCTTTACCTCCCAAAGATTTCAGGCGAGGGATTCTTGCACACCAGCGCATGGACGCCAGCGCCAAGTGATTTTGCCCGTGATGAATCGTGATGTGAGCAGGCTTTATTTCACCTCTTCGCTCACACCTCATCTGTCTGGTGGGACAGCCGCCGCGTTGCCGTTCATGAAGCGGTCGAACCAGTAGATTTGCCAGTTTAGACTCTCGACCAAGTGCTTTGGTTCGCCCGTGCGTGTGAGATTGTGGTTCTCGCGCGGGAAGATTACGAGTTCGGATTGGATTCCGTAATGTTGTAACGCGCGGAACCATTGCTCAGCCTGTTCGAGCGGCACGCGGTAGTCGTTGTCGGAATGAAGAATAAGGATTGGCGTATGCACGTTCTTAACGTACTTGAGAGGCGAGCGATCCCAGAACATATCGAATCTCTCGAAAAGGTCGCCGCCGAAATCTGCGCGGTGGCCGTATGCGCCGTCGCGCGTGCCTTCGTCGCTGATGAAATTCGAGAGGCTTCGCAATGTGACCGCAGCTTTGAAGATGTTCGTGTGGCCTACAATCCAGTTTGTCATGAACCCGCCGTAAGAGCCGCCCGTCACGCCCAGGCGGTCGCGGTCAATCCACGAATACTTTGCGAGCGCGGCTTCCATGCCGTTCATGATGTCAATGTAATCGTTGTGCCCCCACTCGTTCTCTATGCCGCGCTCGAATCGCTGGCCGTAACCCGTGGAGCCGCGCGGATTCGTATAAACCACAGCCCAGCCGCGCGCAGCGTAAACCTGAAATTCGTGGAACCAGTCAACGCCGTACTGCCCTGCCGGGCCGCCGTGTATGCTCAAGATAGTCGGATACTTTTTGCCCGGTTTCCATCCCAGAGGTTTTACTATAAAGCCGTCAACGTCCCAGCCGTCCGCGCCTTTGTATGTGAACCGCTCGACATCCTGAAGCTCTAACTGGCTCCAGAGTCTTTGATTGAGATGAGTAATTTGTCGCTCGCCAGCGCCGTCGAGGTTCGCCGCATAAAGATCGTCGAGGTGAGAAAAATCGTTCACCATGTAAACCATCTTGCCCGTCGCGTCGTCGATGTCGAAGTTGCGCACGGCACGCG
>DATHJK010000379.1:0-4035 GCA_035316225.1 Pyrinomonadaceae bacterium | reverse complement strand
GCCATGACTTCTCCCTCTTCGCCCAGAGCTTGCTGCGCTTCGCGCAACAGGGCTGATGGGCGCAGCGGCTCGCCAAAGGGCCAGCCCGTACCGTCGTCGCCGCCCAAGAGTGGGTCAAGAAAATCCTTCAAGCGATCATTGATTCTCTGGCGCATCGCCAATGGATCGGCGATGTCTGCGTTGACTTCGACGGTGAGCGATACTTTGCGATAACGCGGAGCGCTGACAAACAGTTCGCTTGCGACGAGCCGCGCGCGCTCGAAACGCGCACGAGCCATAGCAAGAGCGCCGGGGTCAGGCACAGGAGCAGCGACAAATGCACCTTCCGCATCCGTCTCGAAAATCTCTTCGCGCGGCGCTTCAGGCACGACGAAAACGGTCATCGCGCCGGGCACAAGGCTG
The DNA here is from genome assembly GCA_035316225.1 of Pyrinomonadaceae bacterium. Classification (GTDB taxonomy): domain Bacteria; phylum Acidobacteriota; class Blastocatellia; order Pyrinomonadales; family Pyrinomonadaceae; genus 3-1-20CM-3-53-8. The sequence continues at coordinate 3,633 of DATHJK010000379.1, read as the reverse complement.
CACGGATGTCCGGGATGAAAGCCTATGGCTGCATGTGCGCGCGAGAAAGCGACGCCCGGAGTTGTCACAGCAATTGTCTCGTGATCGAAGCGCGTGATTGCGCGATTGCGCTCTCTGAACTCAGCCGTCACACGCTGGCGCGCCTCGTCAACCGTTTCGGCCTCTGCGCCTCCAATGCCGGGCACGACGTTCTGCGCCGTCAGGTCTTGATTGGCTACGCCAACGCCCTCCCATCCTGTTCTGTTCTTACTGTTTTCACTGCTCCCAAGATTTCCGCCAGCGCCGCCTCCGACCTCGTACTGAACCAGCAGATTAGTCTGTTCATCGAGCGGCTTCTTTTCATCTATTTTGGCGAGCACAGGCAATCGCCCTGTTAGTCCATCGCCGAAGCGCAGCGTGCCCGCTTTGCGGTCAACGATGAAGACTCGCTCATCTGGCCCATGAAGAGCCAGATCGAGCGTTGGCTGCCAACAGTGCCAGTGGTCGTCGCGCTCCCTTATACGCAACTTCACAGTCTCCTCAAGCGGCGGGTAATCCTTATCGGGCTGATCTTCCGGCAAATTAGAGAGAGCGACTACGTTGCCGGGCAAAGGCAGCCATGCGCGTGTTAGATGATGTAGCTGTGTCAGCCGCCTGTGATGCGCTATGACGACGTTGGGAACAAAGCGTACGAGACTGGGCGGCGCTGTGAATGTTGATTTGGCTGTGCGCAGCATAAGCGAGTAAGGGAAAAGACCATTCTGTTTTCCGATTGATTCGTCAACACTCCAGTCTTCCGGGATTGGCAGGCGCAACACTCCTGAACGCCGCAATCCGCCCGTGCCGTCGTCAACCTGCTCGGCTGTGAATTGGCCCAACTGATTTGCCGCCGTGCTGTAGTAGAAGGTAATTGTGGCCGGGGGATTTACCCCTTCTACAGCATCAGGTGACCATTGCGCAGGGATACTAGAAGAAGTTTCGAGTTGGAAGAGTAGCGAGAACGGTTCGCTGTGAGCCACGTTTTGAAGCTGCTCGGTCAGCCAGAATACAATCTTGATCTCCGCGCGGCTTCCGTCCGATGGAAAGAGCGGCACCACACGCCCCTGGCGCAAATCCTGCGTGCGGTCTTGTCCCGCCACGTACAGGCTCACACGCGACTGTTTTGACTCGCCGTATTCTGCTACGGGCAGCAGCGTCACACCCTCGTCCGTAGAGAAGATAATCGCCGGATAGCTCTCCGCGCGTCGCATCTCTGTTTTCGCCTGGATAGTCTTAAAGGAGTCGGGCGGAAATTGCAGGACGGTCGCTGCCGGTTGGGTGGGGCGCGTGCTTTCTCCCAGAAGACGAAGAGCAGTGCGAACAAGAGAGCAGGGAATCTGGTCCAGCCAGTAGACTCTCTGTTCCAGCAGCCATGCGAATAGCTCAAGCAGCGTCATGCCCGGATCAACCGGCGCGTGCAATGTCCAGGACCCGCCGGAGTCGGCAGGAATGCGACGACGTATAGACGTGACCATCTCTGCCCACGTCAGATCATCCAGCTTGACCTGTTCAAGCGCCATCAAACCTTCTCCAGCGTGCCAAGATAAAAAGGGAAGACCAGGTTGTTGCGCGTGTTGGTGCGACGCACTAAGTAGCTAATGTTGACGATGACGCGCGTTTCATCTTCGATGTCCGTTTCGGCTCTGACTTCTTCAAGATCAATGCGCGGCTCCCAGTCGCGCACGGCTTCACTAACGGTCGTCTCCAACAGTCTCAGCGATTGCTCGCTGCCGGGAGCGAACACCATGCGCGGCGCGCGACACCCGAAGTCTGAGCGCATGACGCGCTCGCCCAAATCTGTGAGCAGCAGAATGCGCAGAGACTGCTCGACGTTCGTGTCGCCTTCCACATATCCGAGACCGCCCGTCTCATCAGGGAGAATGGGAAAGCGCCAGCCAGTGCCTACGAACTCGTTTGCCATGATTCAACTCGTCTTCAAATTACTGTTCCAATGCGCTCGGTCGAAACTATGCGTTGAAAGCGCATAGTGTTTTAGTTCGCTTCAGGTCGTCTTCGAGATAGTCGAAAGTTGCGCCGGAGTCATAGGAGGGAGCGGCGGCGCTGAAGGTGTGCCCGGCGCAGTGCAAAGGTGCGTGTGCGTGTTGAAGGCCAGCATAAAAAGTTCTCCCAGTACGAGAGACTGAGTTGCGCCATCGCCGCCAAGCTTGACGCTCGTCCCGCTCAGAACGATGGTCATGCCTGTGAGCGTAATCGTGCCTGAGTTACCATCTATCACCACTGACTTTCCGTTAGCGTCAATTGTGATCTTCTTGGCAGCATCGTCAATTTCGACCTTAGGGCCGCCGCTGGTTTTCATGGTGGCTTTCTTGCCTTGATCGTCCAGTGTGATGCTGTGGTTGCCGCTTGATTGTATGGTGATCTTCTTATCCACATCGCTAAGGTCTGCCATGTGCCCGCCGTTAGTCTTGATTCGGACGCGCTGCTGGTCGTTCGTATCGTCCAGCAAAATCTCGTGCTTGCCCTTGGTGCGAATCATCTTCTGATCTTTGTCTTTTGCATGAAAAGAGGGCGGCTTGTCTTTGCCGTTGTAGAGGCCGCCTAGAATAATGGGCTGTCGCATGTCGCCGTGAATGAAAGCGACCAGGACTTCATCGCCGACTTCGGGCACGAAGAAAGTTCCGTAATCGTTTCCGGCGTAGAGTTGGCGCAGGCGACACCATTCGGTCTCCATCTGTTCATCGAACCAGGGGAACTGAACCTTGACGCGCCCCTCTTTATTCGGGTCGTTGTTGTCTGTGACAATCGCCTCGACGACGCCGTAGTAGCGTTTGTCTGTGGTTCTTGATCTGGCAGGGGCGCTCATTTAGTTCCTCCGTCGAAGGGTTTACGCACCTCGAACTGCGTGCGATAGCCGGAACCGCCCAGGGAGTGCTCGACCTTCTTCACGTAGTAAGTGCCGCTGAAGCGCTTGCCCAATCCTTTCAATTCAACGTTGTCTCCGGGTCGCAAATCCGGCAGCCCTATGACCTGACCGCTGCCCGTGATGAATTCGTAGGCGCGCTCGCGCAATAGACTCATCGCCAGATCGCGCGCCTCCTGCTGGCTCGTCACAGGCGCATCAACCACAGTGTCCTGTTTATCCTGCAAGCGTTTCTCGGCTGCTTCGGGGCCGCTCAACCCACCGCCATCGCCACCGCCTCCGGGCAGATCGCTCTTGGTGGCTGTGTAGGTGATGGCCTTCTTGGTGGCAGGGTCCCAGCCGCGCACAGTCACTTTACTGACCTGTTTGGCGAGCGTGAGCTGCGGGTTGAAGTTAATCAAACTCTTGCCCCACTCGAAGACGTAGACGCGCGCACTTCTGCCATCGCGCCCATCCGTAGGTTTGACAAAGTAGAGCGTGTCCTGACCTGTCTGTGGATCAACCTGAACGTAGCAATCAAAGTCAATGCGCTTGGCGCGCTCCATCAAAAACTGTGCGTCGTCCTGATTCTTCTGAACAACTATGTCGTGCTTCTCGCCCTCCTGCGTGGCTTTGAACTTCAACTGGTTGCGCGTGGCAACGGCCTGAGCAATCTCCCAGTCGGCCATGTTCGTATACTTTTTCTGCTCGCCCTCTTTGGGTTTGCGGTCGCGTAACTTGAACATGCTGTCCAG
>DATHJK010000378.1:0-5483 GCA_035316225.1 Pyrinomonadaceae bacterium | reverse complement strand
TCCGAAATTCCAGAGAACGCTCGCGTGGGCGATCTTCTGAACGCGCCGCCGGAGCTTCTCTCCGTTCTTAGACGAACGATGCCGCAGCAGATGAACGCGCGTCTGGTACGCAACCTTGACGACGCAATCGCGCTCTCGCTTTCAACCGGCGACATGTGCGTCACAGTAAACGGCGATTGGGTAGCGGGCGGGCAGCTTGTGGGCGCTGGCGACGCACGAACGGTCGAAGAGGGCGCAGGGCTTCTGGCCTTCAAGCGAGAATTGCGCGAGCTGGACATTCGGGCAAATGAGCTTGAAGTTGAGATGAATGTGGCCGAGCAGGCGGTAGGAAAAGCGCGCTCGGAGTTGACGGAGCTGGAAGATGCAGTCGTTCTCTTGAACGAGGCCATAGGGCGCGAGGAGCGCGACGCTATGGCGCGAGAGTTGAGCGCGCAGCAGTTGGCCCAGGAGATTGAGCGCGCCGCTCGTCACATGCGCGTGGTCACGGACGACGCCGCGCGGCTTGAGCAGGAAAGACTTGAGCTTGAAGAGCGGCGCGGGAAAGCTCTCGTGGAAGCTGAAGCGGCTGAAACGGCGCGCGCCGCTGCTGCGCTGGCTGTGACAGGGGCAGCCGCGCTCGTTACGATTGCACGGAAACAGGCGGAGGCGGAGAACGAGGGCTTGAGCGAGCAGCGCGCTTCGGCGGCTGCGGCAGGCGAGCGTCGTCGCGCTGTCTCCGCAGAGCTTCGCCGCATGGAAGCAGAGCGCGACGATTTGAGCGCGCGGCTTGAGAGCTACGCTCGCGAAAGTCGTGAGATAGAGACGAAGCTTGAAGAGTTGCGGGGATCAATCTCGGAGCTTGAGCGGCGCGCGGCTGGCGTTGAAGAGGAGCGCGAGCAGGAAGAGCAGGATGTTGCTGAAGCCTCGCGTCGTCTCTCGGACGCGCGCGAGAAAGCGGACGCGCTCGCAGACAAGCTCTCGCAACTGAATCACAGCGCGGCTGAAGCGCGCGAGCGCCGCGCAGAACTGGACGTGCAGCGTGCAGAGGCCACTGCGCGCCTGTCGTTCGTGCGCGAAGCCTGCATGAACGAGTTGAACCAGCCGTTGGAAGAGCTTGCGCGTGAGCGCGCGGTAGATGAAGAATTCGATCTGGAAGCGGGGCGCGCCCGCGTCGAAGAGTTGCGCGCGCGTGTTGAAGGTTTCGGCGCAGTGAACATGATGGCGCTCGAAGAGCTTTCGGAATCAGAGGAGCGCCACCTGTTCCTCACAGGCCAGCGCCAGGACATACTCGACGGCATATCTTCTACCGAAGAGGCTCTGCGCGAGATCAAGCGGCGCTCGCGCGAGCGTTTCCGCCACGCCTTCGAGCAGATAAATCGAAACTTCGGCGCGCTCTTCCAGGAACTCTTTGGCGGCGGGCGCGGCGAAATGACCTTGATTGACGCGGACGATATTCTTGAGAGCGGCATAGACCTGATAGCGCAACCCCCAGGCAAGCGCCTTCAGAACGTGCTGCTGCTCTCAGGCGGCGAAAAGGCTATGGCCGCACTTGCGCTCGTGCTGGGAATATTCCATTATCGACCGTCGCCCTTCTGCCTGCTCGACGAAGTTGACGCCCCTTTGGACGAAGCCAACGTCGGGCGCTTCGTCGAGAAGGTGCGCGAGATGGCCGCGAGCACGCAGTTCATAGTCATCACGCACAACAAGCGAACGATGGAGATGGCACGCGCCCTCTACGGCGTGACGATGGAAGAAGTGGGCGTGTCCAAGCTGGTATCAGTGAAGTTCGAGTGAAGTTTAGCAGAAAATTTTTATGGCGATGCTTGCTTGCCGCGCTGCTGTTAACGGGCGCGGCAATTTGCGCTGCTGCGCAGAGTAACAGGCAGCTCGCTCAGCCGCAGCACACGGAGCAGGGCGTTTCGCCTGCGACGAATGAGACATCCAACGCGCCTCCGGCCAAACACAATGCGCGCGGTGAAAGCGTGGATGCCGCGCCCGCTCATAGCGCTGAGGAGGCGGGCGCGGTTCGCTACTTCTACGAGTTCAAGCAGCCGCAGTTCACGACCCAGCACATAAAGATCGAGCATGACTCGCAGGGACGCGGGCAGATTACGTTCGAGCGACAAGGCGCGATTGAACCCATCACAGAGCCTTTTCAACTGTCGGACGCCGCATTGGCGCGCGTCACCTCGCTATGGAACACGCTGAACTTTCTGGATACAAGCACAAAGTACCAGTCTGAAAGGCAGATGGCTCATCTGGGCACGCACACGCTCCGTATGAAGAAGGGGACGCAAGAGCGCGAGGACACGTTCAACTGGACGAATGACCGAGACGCTTATGCGCTGGTCAACGAGTACAGGCACGCGGCAGACCAGGCCATGTTCGTCTTCGACATCACGGTCGCGCGAGAGAACGAGCCGCTCAACACGCCGGAGTTGATGCGTGGCCTGGAAACTCTACTCAGAGTCAACGCGCTCTCCGACCCGAAGCAGCTTCTGCCTCTCTTGCGCGACCTCAGCAACGACGAGCGCATCCCGCTGATAGCACGCAACCACGCCCTGCGGCTCATCAAGACGATAAATAGATGAGTTAGTCCCTGCAATGGGCGATAAAAGAGAGCATCAATTCATGCTGCTCCTATGGGGCTTAAAATCATTTTGTTGACTCACTTCCTATGTCTTACGACGTGGGCTATTGATACCAGTGCCCCTTTCCGGGACGGGGGAGTGCCTGCGCTTCTTACATCGAAATCATCTTAATTGGGAGTATTTCCGCAAAATTTCCAGCCATCTGCCGTCAACCCGCGTGGGCGGCGAAGAAATTCGGTCCCTCCAAGCCGCCCGAAAGAAATTGATTAGAAGTTTGCCGTTTGAGCCTGACAGGCGTTTGAAAAAGGGTTGTGGCCGGGAGCGAAAACGCCCCGGCTGCCTGCTCTGTAAAATTAGGTGGTTGAGAATCAGCAGGATTACTCTATAATTGGGCCAACTCCTGATGAACCAGTTTCAAGACCACCTGCAACGCACTATCAGCGAATGTGCCACAGACATAGAGGCGCTCTATCGCCGTTGCCTGTCTACAGCGCCTAACTATGGTGTGACGCTCGAAGACTTCACAACTGCGATTCGCGCAGCCGTTAATAAATATTTAGGCCAGAGCGACGTTGACGTGCCTACAGCCGAAACTGCTCGCAGCTTCATAGGCGAGCTTCAAACGACCGATCTTTATCTTGCGCTGGCCTGCTCGCGCGGCAACGAGCACGCATGGTGGGAGTTCGACCAGAGCTACCGCCGCTACATAGAGCGCGTGGCGCGACACCTTGCCAGCGCCGACACGAGCGCGGAAGAGGTGATTGATTCGGTCTATGTAGAGCTTTACGGCACGCGCGTGGTTGACGGAGTTCGCCAGTCAAAGTTTGCAACCTACACGGGGCGCGGCACGCTTCGCGGCTGGCTTCGCACGGTTGTCTGGCACGCGGTCATTGACCTGCACCGCGCAAGCCACGACGAGGTTTCCATAGAGGACTGGTCTGAAGCGGGCGGCGAGGCTCGCGCGCGTCCCGGCTCACGCGAGCGCTCGCGCGAGGGAAGCGAGACCGCAGCGATTGATCGAATAACCAGGGATCGTTACGCGGCTGCAACGGCAGAGGCTCTGGACGAATCATTGCAGAGCCTGGGCGATCACGAGAAACTGCTGCTGCTCTATTATCACGTAGAGAACCTGAAGCTGCGCGAGATAGCCAGATTGGTGGAAGTTCCTACATCGCCACTGCGCCGCTGGTTCCAGCGCCAGTCGAAGCGGCGCTTGAGTACGCCGGAATCGCGCGTTCACGAGTCAACCATCATGCGCTGGCTCGAAAAAGTTTACGAGAAAATCCAGAAGGCTTTTCGGGACGTATTACAAGGACGGCATGGTTTGAGCGACGCGGAAGTTGACATCTGCACGGAGTTGGCTACGGGAGATTTGGCGCGCGAGGATGTCAGGAATAACTTGGGGGACTCTGGCGCAACTGTTTTGAGCAAAGGCCGGGGCGAGTAGCCGTCCAACTTTCGAGGGGATTTTAGGAGACGAATGGCTAGACAGAAAACAGACAGGCGAGCCGCAGCGTTGCGCGATCTGATTCGCGCGCGGCTTATGGCTCGCGCGGTCATCGCCCCGTCGCGCTATTCCGGGATTGCGCACCTGGACGGAGACCAGCTTTCTGCTTTCGTCGAAGGCCGTCTGGGCCAAACAGAATCAACTCCATTCATCGCGCACCTTGTCTCGTGCGCCGCATGCCGCCGCGCTACAGCCGAACTCGTGCGTCTACAGTTCGCGCTCGGCGATGAGGGACAGACCAACCAGGGCGTCGAACTGGAAGAGCCGGGTCGCATTCGCCGCCTGCTCGAAGACGTTGCCTCGCGCGTCGTTCATACGCACGAAGAGGTGATGGCCTACCATGCACCCGCAGAAGATTTAGAGCAAGAGAACAAGACCGAAGATGAAGAAGAGAAGAACAAGGGTGAGGATGAAGGATGAAAGTGTTTATGTCAGTACCGCCTGAGAAAAGGGATGAGGGATGAGGGCGAAGGGATGAATAAGAAGGAGTGAATAGGTCAACACGCAATTCATTCAACCCATTTCATCCCCCATCCCTCATTCCTCATCCCTCCTAATTCCTCCTTGCTCTTCAATCAAGCGACAGAATTCGACTATGCGATTCTCAGCCCAGAATCGGTCTTCTACGCCTGTTTCGTTCGAGATGAAGCCGACGTGCCCACCATGTGGCGGAGCCAGTGTGATTACGAAAGGGTTCCCGGTAACGGCCACTTTCTTCAGTGGCTCATAAGGGATGAATGGATCATCCTGCGCGTGGATAATCAGCGTGGGGGTTCGTATCCGGCTTATTAGCGGCAGAGCGCTTGCGCGCGTGTAATAATCGTCTGCGCCATCGAAACCTCCGTGCTGCGCCGTGAAGCGTTCATCGAATTGCCGCATGGTGCGCACTTTGCCCAATCCGCTGGTGTCGTAAACTTCAGGGAAGAGCTTTTTCTTGCGGCGCATGCGGCTGCGCAGGTAGATCATGAAATTCCTGTGATAAATCCAGTTCTCGCGCCGCTCGATTGCGCATGCGCTGGCAGAGAGATCAATCGAAGGCGAGACGGCGCAAACGCCCGAAATCTCGCGCGGAATATCTTCGGCCTCTTCGCCAGCGTATTTGAGAACGATGTTGCCGCTCATGGAAAATCCGCAGATGAAGATGCGGCTTAATCCATCACGCTCGATCAATTCCTGAACGACTGCGCGCACATCTCCGCTCATGCCGCTGTGGTAGAGCGTATGCGTCAGGTGTTCCGTGCCGCCGCAGGTGCGCTGGTTCAGCCGCACGACGTTGAATCCGGCCTTGAAAGCCTTCAACGTAGTTCCAAGCATGTAAATGGATTGGCTAGAGCCTTCCAGCCCGTGCATCAACAGCAGCGTCCCTCTCTCTTTCAGATTCTTCTGCCACCTACAGTGCGCAAGCA
>DATHJK010000377.1:0-12198 GCA_035316225.1 Pyrinomonadaceae bacterium | reverse complement strand
ACGCCCCACGACAAGCGTCGGTATCAAGTTAATCTCTCGCCTGCGCACGAAGATTTGAATTGAGCGAACCATGAGGCGCAGCAGAGTTATGCCTGTTAGCGCGAGCAGAAAGTCTAGCACGAAGACGCCGCGCGAATAAGAGAAGGCGCTGAAGGTGAAGCCGCCGCGATAGAGGAAGGCCGTCGCTATGATGAGAAGCGAGCCGATTGCTGTCGCCTTGAAGACGCGCGTGGACTCGTCGAAGAAAGAGAACTCGCCGCGCAGCCTGTAAAGATCGTAGTAGCTCTGTGCCAACAGCCGAATCGGAACGACGAAGAGCAGCAGCGCTCCGTAAGGCGCGAAAGCTTTTGACCAGACGGCGCGACCGCCCGCCTCTTCAAGAATCGCTTTGCCTTCGCGCAAGTAGAAGGCAGCCATAAACGACGCCCCTGCGAGCACAAGGTCGCCTACAAAGAGCGCGAACTTAACCGCAGGCACAATCCAGCGGGGCGCGCGTGCAGGCACACGCACGGCACTCGCCCCGCCAGCCCGCCTCTCATGCTCTTTGACCTGCTCGACACGCATTTAACTCGTGAATAGTAAATCGTGAATCGTAAATAGACAATAAAAGGGCGTGAATCGTTAATCGTGAATCGTAAATCGTGGTTGAAGAACTTTCTCAGTTCGCTTTTTCTATTTACGATTCACGAAAGTATTAGATCAGCAACTTCACCGCGCACGTGCGTGGCGTGGCGCAGGTTGAGGCCGCTCTTCTTCTTCAAGGTTAGAGCGTCTAAATCCGTGCGCGAAGCGATGCGTATGAGACGACCTTCGCGCACAAGCATTTCATCTATTGCCGCCCACCGCCCGGCGTAAACGGTTGCGGCTGGCACGCCGAGGGCTGCCGCCTCGCGGTTCATTGTCCCGCCAGCGCTCACCACAAGATCGGCGTGCGCAATCAGGTTCGCGCCGTCCAGCGCCTCGCGTGGCACAATCGTGTTCGCAGACGCGCGCGACGAATAGGTTTCCCGTTGCGCGTCGTTGCGCGCGAGCAGGATGGTCTTGAGGTTCGGGCGCGCCGCAAGGCGATTCAATAATTCATCGAACAGATCGTTCTCGAACCGGTGATAGAGCGCATCGCGCGCTGGCGGTCTGACTACGACCAGAACATCTCTTGCGTTCACGCCAAGCTCTAGCAGCTTCTTGAGAAACAGAGCATCGGGCGCGAAGTCCGCCAGGTAAACGTCCTCCTTCGTCCCCGCGTAGCGCATGACTTTTGACGCGCGCGCTCCGTATTTCGTCAAAAACTTTTGCGGGAAACTTTCTGGGACGATCACGCGCGAAGCCATACGGAAAGCAAGATGATTCGCTGGCTGGTGCTCGTAATCCATTAGCGTAACGCTCTTGATTCGCGTCATACGCGCGGCGAGAATCTGTGAGTAAGAGTTATGACTGATGGCAAGATCAATCTTTCGGCCACGCGCCATGCGCGCAAGAGCGGCTGCGCGCCCCAGCAGATTCCCTGCCTTGCCCGCCAATCGTCTGCCGCCGAATCCGCCGATGACGACAGGCGAAAGTCCTGCACGCCCGGCCATCTCGACCGTCTGCGCGAAATCCCGCGCCGTAATCAGAACCTCGTGCCCGCGCCGCTCGAATTCAGCTTTCAGCGCGCGAAAAAACGGCACGTGCGGCGAGTTTGCAAGATCAACCCAGAGAATCATATGAGGGATGAGGGATGAGGGATGAGGGATGAAAGGAAAGCTGTGAATCGTGAATCGTAAATCGTGAATAGAAGTTGAAGAAGCTCAGCAGTTTGCTTTTTCTGTTCACGATTTACGATTCACTATCTACGAACTCATCCCTCATCCCTCATCCCTCATCCCTTCGAGTAGTTTCGCCAGCCCGTACATCATCCACGCCTGCGACCAGCGCATGTAGGGCGTGCGCAACGTGTAAAGCCGTCTGCGCTGGTAGTAGAAGAAGCCGCGCGGGTCGCGTAAATTGCGAATTGCCCAGCGAGCTATTGTTTCGGCCATATCGATTGCGCCCGCGTTCAATTCTTTCAACTCCGCGAGCGCGACCACAGCAGCGCCAGCCGAGTGCGCGTCCGCCGGATAAAGTTTTTCAGGATAAAGTTTGGGCCAACCGTCCGCCAGAAAAAAGCGTTCGCGCCAGAACTCGTAACCTTTCCTGAGCGCATCATCAAATTCATCGTGACAGGCATGGCAAGCGACGATGATTCGTTTGAGGCTCGTCAATATGAATGCCGTGTGAAAATTGTCCGACCACGATTGAAAGCCGCTCGCGCCGTAAGCCCAAGACCCGTCATCGCGCTGTCTTCTTACAACGTAGCGCGCACCGCGCACCGCCCAATCAATCAAATCTATCTCATTCGTCAACCCGCCTACGCTCGCCAGAGTTTCAGCCGCGAGCAGGCTTGCATTGAAAACTCGCGTCTTATCTACAGGCGAATAGCTCCAGCAAACTTCGTCGCCGGTTTCCACACTTCTATTCAGATCGCTCAGTATGAAATCGCAGGCGCTTCGCGCGACTTTCAAATATTCTTCATCATCGAATGCCCGTACAGCCTCGACGAGCGCGCGTGCGGCGAAAGCAGTGGGCACGACCGTTGGCGTACCCTTCGGCGCGAAGAACGCGCGCCCCTGCCAGTCGAAATTGTACCCCCAAGCCGCACCGTGCAAACCTTCAATTCTGGAGCTTAACAGATCATCCAGAAGCTTTCGCGCCTCCTCTTCGGCGCTCTTTGTCTTCACGCGCCTGAATTCGGCTAGCTGAGCAAGAGCGAACAGCGCCGTTCCCTTAGCATTCCTTTCGACGGGCACTCGCGCAAGTTTTCGGAAATTTACAGGCGAGCGTTTGAAGAGTTGCGTCCACGCGAGACGTGCGGCGCGCGAGCGTTTGAACGGAGAAGATTGAAACAGTTTGCTATTGAGCGCGTCGAACGTATCATGCCCGGCGTAGTCGCGCTCTCTGCACCATGTTGCGAGAGTTTCGTATGCGCGCTGAATCTCATTTTCCATGCGGCTGAAAGACGCAGGCTTGATTGACTGAAGGAATAAGTTACTGCCCGGTGCTAACAGAAGTCTCTATGCGGCGCGGCGTCTGTACGAAGCTCTCGTGCCAGAGTTCAAACATCAAAAGCGTCCAGAGGAGCTTTCTGTGATTGGCAACCCCTCGCTCGTGCTCGTCCTGAAGACGCATGACGTAATCGGCGTTGAAGAGGCCGTGAGCGCGCAGGCGCTCAGGGGAAAGCATGTCACACGTTAAAGGTTTCAATCTTCCTTTGATCCATTCCGCGACGGGCACGCCGAATCCCTTCTTGCCGCGCTTCGTCACAAACGGCGGCAACAATTCGCGCACAGCCTTCTTCAGTATGTATTTCGTAGTGCCGCCGCGCAGCTTGTAATCAGCCGGAAGACTCGCGGCGTATTCGCCCACGCGCGGGTCAAGGAAGGGGGCGCGAACTTCTAAACTCACAGCCATGCTCGCGCGATCAACTTTCGTCAGTATGTCTTCCGCAAGATAAAGCCGCGTGTCCAGACTCTGCGCGCATTCGAGCATGTTGTCTGCATCGCAATCTTCCGAGAGCATGCGCCGCGCCTCTCTGTAAACGTCATCGCTGCTCGCGCGTCTCACGTCATCGGTCAATAGCTCTTTCTGCTCGTCTGGCGTGAACGAGCCGAACCAGATGTGATGACGAGCCACAAGGTCTTGATCCGCGCCCGCTATGAACCGGCGCGCTTTGAAGTCGAAGGAAAGATTATCGGTCTTTACCGGAAGAAGGTTGATGCCGGGTTCTATTAGCAATCGCCTGATGGCGCGCGGGACTTTTGAATAAATCTGCGCGTAGCGATGGCCCTGATACATAGGATAGCCAGCAAACAACTCATCGCCGCCGTCGCCGCCGAGCGCAACCGTGACGTGCTTTCTGGTAAAGCGCGAGAGCAGATAGGTCGGCACAAGCGAGGGGTCGCTCAAAGGCTCGTCCATCCACGAGCCGATTTCGCTAACGAGGTCTGCGGCAAGGTCAACGCTCAAACGCTCCTCGTGATGGTCCGTGCCCAGGAATTTTGCGACCGCGCGCGCGTAAGCGGATTCGTCGTAGGAAGATTCAGCGAACGAGATTGAAAACGTCTTGACAGTTTCAGATGATGCGCGCACGGCCATTGCAGCGACCGTTGACGAATCAATCCCGCCTGAGAGCAAAACGCCCAGCGGAACGTCCGAGACAAGCCGCATGCGCACGGAATCTTCAAGAAGCTCTCTCAAATGTTCCGCCGCTTCCCTTTCATCCGGCACAGGCTTTAGGGTTTTATAGCTCAAACGCCAGTAGGGTTTTACTTCTATCCTTCCATCTTCCAATGTGAGCGTATGCGCAGCAGGCAGTTTCTGTATCCCTTCGTAGATGGAAAGCGGCGCGGGCACGTAATCGAACGACAGATATTCGCGCAGGGCTTCGAGGTTGAGTCGCGGTTGAACCGCCGGGTGGGCCAACAGAACTTTCGGCTCTGATGCGAAAAGTAGTTGACCGTCGAAGACGCCCCAGTAGAGAGGCTTTTCACCGAAACGGTCGCGCGCTAAGAAGAGACGGCGGCGGCGCGCGTCCCAGAGCGCAAACGCGAACATCCCGTTCAGATGCTCGACCATCTGTGTCCCGTGCTCCTCATAAAGATGCGGCAGAACTTCCGTATCCGACTCGCTATGGAACTTATGCCCGCGCGCCTCAAGCTTCTGGCGCAACTCGCGGTAGTTGTAAATCTCGCCGTTGAGAATAACGCTTACCTGCCTGTCCTCGCTCACAGCAGGCTGCTCGCCCGTGATGAGATCAATGATTGCGAGGCGGCGCATCCCCAGCGCAACGCCAGTCGAAACAAACGCGCCCTCGGAATCAGGCCCACGATGCGTCATGCGGCTGCACATGGAGCGCAGCAAAGCAAGCGCGCCATCAGGCTGCGGCACGCGCGCATCCAGATTAGCCCAACCGGTTATTCCACACATAGATTTTTAAGTGATGAGTGATAAGTGATGAGTGATAAGAAAGAACCTGCTTTCTCTTATCACTCATCACTTATCACTGTTCTTAAATCCCATCTTCTCTCTAACGGCGTAGATGCGCTTGGCCTGCGATTCGTGGTAGGTGCGCACGAGCATCTCGGCCAGCAAGCCCATCAAGAGGAACTGCACGCCTACGGCGAACATCACGATTGTCAGTATGGGCAGCGGAGTCTGAACGAAATCCGCTTTGTGAAAGATTTTAAGAAAGACCGCGTAGAGTCCCGCCAGAAAAGAGATGGCGAAAGCTATGAAGCCGAACGTTCCGAAGACGTAGATAGGTTTCGTCTGGTACGAGGCCATGAATTTTATCGTCATCAAATCGAAGACGACTTTCAGTGTTCGTGAAAGCCCGTATTTCGACTTGCCCATCGTGCGCGGGTGATGCTCTACGGGAATCTCTGTGACTCGCGCGCCAGCCCACGATGCATAGATTGGAATGAACCGGTGCATCTCGCCATAGAGCCGAACGTCTTCGAGCGATTCGCGGCGATAAGCTTTCAGCGAGCAGCCGTAATCGTGCAGAGGCACGCCGCCTATCCACGAGATCAGGCGATTCGCAATCATAGAAGGCAGCTTGCGCGTAATGAACGTGTCCTGGCGATTTCGCCTCCAGCCCGAAACAACGTCGTAGCCCTCGTCCATCTTATCCAGCAGCCGCACGATGTCCGCCGGGTCATTCTGCAAATCCGCGTCCATAGGAATCAGCACGCGCCCCTTCGCCGCATCAATGCCTGCGGCCATCGCCGCCGTCTGCCCGTAATTCCGGCGAAGCGCAACCACGCGCACGCGCTCGTCCAAATGGGAAAGCCCGCGCAGCACTTCCAAACTTCCATCGGTCGAGCCGTCGTCCACATAAATTATCTCTGCCGTGCGATTCAGTTGGCGCAAAGCATCGTCCAGCTTCGCGTGAAGCGGGCGCAGGTTCGGCTCCTCGTTATAGACAGGCAGAAAGACAGAGATGTCCGGCGTCTCGCCGCCGCTCGCCGAGGCGTAAGCGCGCCCGCGCGTCATCGTCTCTTCTTCATCGTAAGTCTTCATAAGGGGCGCGAATAGTGAATAGTGAATCGTAAATCGTGAATAGATAAGAGCAGTGACAGGATAGAAGAGATGATGAGTGATTAGATAAAAAGCCTTTTCTTATCTCCTATCACCGTTCTTTTCTATTCACGATTTACGATTCACTATTCACGGCTTTACTTCCATTCGCCATTTGCTAATCTTCAATTCGTCGCGCGACGCACAGGGCTGAGACGCCGAAGGGAATGTTAATCCAGCGCAGGAATGCGCTCTCTGCGCCGAGCACTTTTCCGAAGATGCCGTTCAAAGCGGCCACGTTTATGTTGCTTTCGGACGCGGGGCGTAAACCCGTAGCGCGCATTATCAATCGTCCCAGAAGAGTCGGCGCGAAGAAAGTTATATTCGCGTAGCTCAGGCGCTCGACCTCGAACCCGGCTTCGCTCACCGCGCGTCGTAATTCAGAGGCTGTGTAGCGGCGGCGGTGGTTGCTCACGTCGTCCTGCACGCCCCATAGAAACATGAACGCCGGAACGAAAAGCAGGGCGCGCCCGTCGGGTTTAAGAACCCGGCGCATCTCTCGCAAGCCTGCAACGTCGTCATCCAGATGCTCTATAACATCCAGCGCCGTCACCAACTCGAACGATTCGTCATCAAAGGGAAGTTTCTCTGCGGTGCTCTTGCGCACGTTCGTCAAGCCCCGTGCATGACAGAAAGCAAGCGCATCATCGGATATATCAACACCTTCGGCTTCACCGAACCCGGCCAGCATCTCAAGGTTCGCGCCCGTGCCGCAGCCCACGTCCAGAATGCGCGGTCGCTTCGCTTCCAACTTCCCGCAAATCTCTCGCACGAAAGTTTCTATGATGCGACGGCGACCTGCGAACCACCAGTGCTTCCCTTCGACCTCATACGTGATCGAGTATGTGTGCCGCTCCATCTCCTTCGGCAGAGCAGTGTCCAGGCTTTTCGTTGTGCTAGACATTTTTAGTCATGGGGAAGAGGGGAAAAAGTTAAAGGGACAGGGAGTTTCAGAGGCGTAAAGTTTTCCTTTTCCCCATTTTCCCTTCTACCCTCTTCCCCTATCTTTAATCTTCCGAACCGCGCCGCCTTTGTGTCGGCGCTACCAAAGAGTTTCAGAGTACAATACCATAGGTCTACTGGAGTAACCGAAGCGAGGATGAAGCCTACCATACACCTGTGCCTGACGCACGACTGGGAGTTGCGCGGCAACGGCTCAGGCTCGATTGAAGAGATTCAGTTCGCCCCGTTGCGCCGCCTTCTGGAGATTTACAGCCGCCACGCTGTACGCACCACTCTGTTCGCAGAGGCCATGCAGCAACTGGCTTTCAGGCGATTCGAGGAGAAATGGCCGGAACTGAAAACTCTGGCCGACGAGTGGGACGCGCTCGTGCGCGAAAGTTACGAGCGCGGCCACGACGTTCAGCTTCATACGCACCCGCAATGGCAAGGGGCGCGCTACGAGCAGGGGCACTGGCTGCTTGATGCTGACTGGTCAATGCTGAATTACGAACCCGAAGCGGCCTACGCTATGCTGTTTGAGTGCAAAGAGTATCTTGAAAATCTTCTGCGCACGATTGACCCTTCGTACAGGTGTCTGGTGTTTCGCGCAGGCTCGCTCTCCATAGCGCCCTCGCCTCACGCGCTCAATCTTCTTGTCGAGCTTGGCATCACGTGCGACACGAGCATAAGCGGCGGACTCCATCACGACACATGGCACGTTCAACTGGATTACAGAAACTGCGAAGAGGATTTTTTGCCCTTCTATCCTGTGATGACGGATGCGCGCAGAGTTTCCGAGAAGCCTGAAAGAATCATCTGCGTTCCCATACACCATTTCTACGCATCGCGCCGCGCGACGTTCAAACGTCACTTCGCGCTCGCGCGGAAGAAGATCACGCGGCGTCTCTCCACTTCAAGCGAAACAGGCAAGACCGGTGACAACTACGGCGGGCAGGAATGGAAAGAGAAGCGCCATTCACGGCTACCCGCTCTACTCTACGAACAGGTCGCCGCTCCCTATCTTCGCGGCAAGCACTTCGTCTCGGACGTGGCGCGGTTGAGCTATCCGCTGCTCAGCGAAATGCTCGAATCAATCCGGCGAAGAGCGAGCGAGACGGGCTTGGGCGACGTTCCCATCGTTCTGACGAACCATCCCAAAGAGATACGGGATTTCGCACCCATAGAGCGATTCATAGCAGAGTTGTCGCAAGCCGACGACATAAAATTTCTGACGCTTGCAGAGTTGGCCCGGAAACTTCATGCGGGCGAATTTAAGGTAAGAAGCGGCAGGCCTTTCTGACCTCTCCTTCGGCACGGTAGTGGGCTAATATGAAAACATGACGCTCAACTGAAATTCGCTCCAGTCTCTAACCATGATACTACTCGCGATGCTCATATCTTGCCATTGGCCTTGAGCCATTCCTTTGAATAGACAGAGCGCGAATAGACTGTGATGCCCTGCTTGGCAAGACCGAGCATCTCATCGAAGAGGCGCGGCGCATCAGCCCTGAAAAATTTCATCCCTTTGATTACAAGATCGCTGCACGCTTCACCGGAAACGTGGCGCTTCATGTAAGCGGGAACGTCATGCGCGTCAACCACACGCATCTTGTGCGCGTAAGTCTCCACCACCTTCGTCTCGCCTTTATAGTTAATGCAGCGCGCGGCGAATGTTTGCGGGTAGTAAGTTTGAACAGGCCCTTTGTTTTTGAACGCATCGTCAACGCAGTAAGTGAATGAAAGTTTCTTCGTCCAGACGCCAAGACCTATGATTTTGCCCTCGCACTCCGTGAGTTTGTAGTACGGGCTGCACCTGTCGTAAGGATAAGGCGAGTTCTGGTGAGTCGCTGTCATCTCAGCCGCATTCGGGCCAATAGCGCAGACAGATTTCGTGGGATGAAGGCTTCTCACTGCTTCACGTTGGCGGCGCGCGAACTCCGTCAGCAGACCTATGTATGAAGGAGTGCGCCTGACATCGAAGACGTTACCCTGCGAAAGATATTCGTAAGAAGAGATTAGGTGGTTCGGGTAAGTTGGGAAAAGAACTGTGCCGCGCTCTCCTATAACGTCACGAATCAGGGACAGAATTCTGTAGAAGGGAAAGTCCAGGTGCAGGCGGTCAATCGAGCTATGCACAAAAACCGTATCGCCCTTGCCAAGTCGCAGATCGCCCGCAAGTATTTCAGTGAAATCGCGCTCGCCGAGCGGCGGCAGGCGTTCGACTTTAGCGCGCTCGAACCTTTTTTTCGCGCGGGCAATCGCCGTAAAAGTGTCCGCCGGCAGGATTCTCCTGGCGACTTCTGCTATACCCATCATCAATTCTCAAGAGAGGTTAGAGGGCAGAGGTTAGAGGTCAGTGAAGATGTTTTTACTAACCTCTAATCTCTAACCTCTAACCTCTGCCCTCTGCTTCTACGCAATTTCGACCATCGCTGCCGCCCACGAATAGCCCACGCCGAAGCCAAGCAACGCCACGCGGTCGTGCGGCTTGATTCGCCCTTGCCGCTTCGCGTTCTCCAGAGCTATGGGGATGGTAGCGGAAACAGTGTTGCCGCTCTTCTCCATTCCTATGAAAAACTTTTCCGCAGGTATCTTCATCTTCGCGCGCAATCGCTCCAACATGAACTTGTTGGCCTGATGAGGGAAGACGTAATCAACCTGCTCAAGACTCAGGCCGCTCCTTTGCAATAGCTCATACATAGCCTGCGGCACTTGCTGTAAAGTGAAGTTGAAGACCTCTCCGCCGTTCATGTAAAGGTTGCACTCGGAGCGCCAGTTGCCCCGCTCGTCCTCTTTTTCGATTACGGCCTCGGCGCTCACAGGCTTGCGCGTCCCGCCCGCAGGCACTATCAACTGCTCCGCCCCGCGCCCGTCCGTGCCGAAGACGAATGGCCCTATCAGGTCACGGTCTGACGTAATTGCCTCGACAAGTGTCGCGGCAGCGCCATCGCCGAAGAGCGTGCGAACCGTCATGTCTCTGGGGTTGATGAACTTCGTGTAGGTGTCAGCCGTGATTAGCAGAACGCGCGTAGCCGCGCCCGTCTCAATCAATCCCTTAGCCAGCGCGAGACCGTAGACGTAGCCTGAGCATCCCTGATTGATGTCTATCGCGCCGCAGTCCGTCCTAAGCCCCAGACGGCTCTGCATAGTACAGGCAGTGGTCGGAAGAAAGTAGTCAGGGCTTTGCGTGCAGAACAGCAGGAAGTCTATCTCTTCGGGCGACGACGCGCCGCTTTCGAACATGTGTTTGGCTGCGGCCACGCCGAGGTCTGAAGCGCATTCGTCCGACGCAGAGATGCCGCGCTCGGCTATGCCGGTCTTCATGAATATCTTATCTGCATCGGCGTCCGCGAATTCCCGCGCCAACTGCTCGTTTGTTAATTTTCCGACGGGCAGGTGCGAGAAGATGGCTTTTATCGCTGCCCTCTGTCCTTCCATGTGGAAGCTCCTTCGTTCGCGGGGCCGCTCCCTTCTGTTTCCCTCAAGCGGCGCGCGAACTTTCACTATGAACGGCTACCGTCGCTTTCTTCGTCGAGAATATTTTCCAGGTATTCGGTCAACGTGCCGAGTGTGGAGAATGGGCTTTTCTGCTTCGACAACAGGTCTTCGTCCGTTATCATCAGGTCAACGCCAAACTCCTCTTTCATCTTCGTCTCAACTTCCATGATGAAGGTCACGAAATCCAGCGACTCAAGCTTGCCGGATTTGCCGTACAGCGCTTCGTCCAACGATTTCTCTACGTTGATGCCTTTCGGCAGTTGTTTGTTCAACTCATCAACCGCAGCGTAAACCGCTTTCAAGACTCTTTCCTGATTCGACATCGCGCTCTCCTTCAACACAGATTCTATATTAATCAGTAGTGTTAAGCGAAGAAGCTCTTTTGAGGAGATCAATCAGAACGAGCCGCTGGAGCGGAGGCAGAATGTATGCAGGGGCAATCCGAAGGAACAGCCACTGGAAGAGTTATGAAAAGATTCCTTGATTTTATCCGGGGCTACTATCTTCTCAATAAATCTCGCCAGCCAGTTGCTATCTGTAGTCTTCATCTATTCAATTCGCCGCGCCACACAAAGCCCTGAGACGCCGAACGGGAGATTCATGTAGCGAAGCAATCTGCTTTCCGCTCCGAAGACCCGGCCAAATAGTCCATCCAATGCCGAGATGTTGATACTGTTCTCGGTCGCGGCGCGCAGTCCTGTGAGGCGCATGAATTTGCGAATCAGCAGGACGGGCAGGAAAAAGGTGATGTTGGCGTAGGTCATGCGCTCGATCTCGAAGCCAGCCTTTTCTACTGCAACTCGAAGTTCAGGCAGCCTGTAGCGCCGACGATGGTTGCTCACCTCATCCTGTACGCCCCACAAGAACATGAAGGTCGGAACGAAGAGCAGGATGCGACCATTGGGACGCAGCACGCGGCGCATCTCGCTTAAGCCCGCCACGTCGTCGTCCAGGTGTTCGACGACATCAAAGGACGTGATGAGATCGAACGTTTTGTCCTCGTAAGGTAACTTCTCAGCAGCACCTTGCCTGACGTTCAGTAAGCCGCGTTTGCGGCAGAAAGCGATAGCATCCTCAGATATGTCAACGCCCTCTGCGTCACCGAATTGAGAGAGCAGAAGAAGGTTTGCCCCGGTGCCGCAGCCTATATCCAGAATATGCGGGCGGCTATCACCCTTAATCTCATCGCAGATTCGTTCGACGAAGCTCGCAATAATGCGGCGGCGTCCGGTGTACCACCAGTGCGATTCTTCCACCTCGTAGAGAATCGAATAGGTGTGCCGCATCATCTCCTGCGGCAGCGTTTCAGTAATGCTCTTGGCTTTACTAGACATCCGTTCGCTCTATCGAAAGTTAAGCTTCAAAAAATTAGTCGTTGATTTGCCCAAAGCCTCGCCAGCTATTTTTATTATGCCAGCCGATGACCACTTCGCTTGCTCCTATCTCATTCCACCACCTTTCAAACTCTTCGCGCGTGACGTAATTGGCAACCGGCGCGACCAGATGGTCGAAGACTATAGTATGCTGCTCGCGCCAGCCGAACTCGGAGATTGAGATCAGGTAGTCACCATAGAACAGACGGCGCGCAAGGCTCGCGCGCCCCTTTGA
>DATHJK010000376.1:0-2447 GCA_035316225.1 Pyrinomonadaceae bacterium | reverse complement strand
CACCGAACGCCCCGGCTGCAACGTTAAATTCATCAACCCGGCTGGAATCCGCCCGAAGCGGCGCACGCCCCTGTTTCAATCTCTTCATGCTATGATTCCCGCAATAATTTCAGGATCAGACTGGCCGAAAGGGGCAGCGCGCAGCTCTTATGTTTACTACGCGCGCTATTGTAAGATTCAGGCTATGAGAATTCTTGTCACGGGCGGGGCTGGCTACATCGGAAGCGTCGTAACGGAAGAGCTTGTGCGCGACGGTCACGAGACGATTGTGTATGACAGCCTCTACAAAGGGCATCGCCGGGCGATTGTTTCAGGAGCGGATTTAGTTGTAGGCGATTTGATGGACGGCGAACTGCTCGGCAGCACGCTCAGAGAGAACCGGATTGAAGCGGTCATACACATGGCAGCGGATTCGCTCGTCGGCGAGTCTGTCGAAGACCCTCGAAAATATTATCGCAACAACCTGACGGCAGGGCTTTCACTACTGGATGCGATGCTGGACGCCGGGGTGCGTCGCTTAGTCTTTTCATCATCAGCCGCAACTTATGGCGAGCCTGAGAAGCAGCCGATTGAGGAGACAGCACCGAACAACCCCACGAATCCTTACGGCGAAAGCAAGCTTGCTTTCGAGCATGCGCTTCGCTGGTACAACAACGCCTACAAACTGCGCTACACATCCCTACGCTATTTCAACGCAGCGGGCGCAACCGAGCATTGCGGCGAGGATCACGCGGTAGAAACTCATATCATCCCCATCGTGCTTCAGGTCGCACAGGGTCGGCGCGAGCGGGTTGAGATTTACGGCGACGACTACCCGACGGGGGACGGCACGTGCATACGCGACTACATTCACGTCGTTGATCTGGCGCGTGCCCACATCCTGGCGCTTGGGATTCTTGATGAAAGAAGCGCTATCTACAATCTGGGCTGCGGCGGTCGCGGCTACTCCGTGCGCGAAGTGATTGAGACGGCGCGCGCCGTCACAGGGCGCGACATCCCAACGCGCATTGGCCCAAGACGCGCGGGCGACCCCGCGATTCTCATAGCAAGCTCTGAAAAGATAAGACGTGAGTTGGGTTGGCAGCCCACGATGCAAGTCCTTCGCGTCATCATAGAATCAGCATGGAAGTGGATGCAGAATCACCCGAACGGGTATGAATAAAGAATGGACGATGGACGACGGACGATAGACGATAAAAGCTTTTCTCTTATCCATCGTCCATCGTCCGTCGTCCATTGTCTATTCTCACCTTATTCTCAATTCAAACGGCATGAGCGCCATCGCTTCGCCGCGTCTCATGCGGTCGAGCATGGCGGCGTAGCGCAGTGAGCGCCGCACATCTTCAGGCAATGCGGCTAAGGCTGCGCGCTGTTGCTGCTTCACTTTGGTATTAGCGCCGCCATCTTCTTCGTCATCGCCGCCGAACAATCTTTCAAAGAATGTGCGCGGGTACGGAAGCACTACGCGATGCACGCTCTTTTGCGCGGGGATTCCTGCGAGTTGCTTGGCAACTTCTACAGCGCGGTCTAGTCCGCCGAACTCGTCAACCAGTCCGTTCGTCTGCCCCTGCGCGCCAGTCCACACGTGCCCCTGACCGATTGAATCAATATAATCTGTACTCTTGTTTCGACCTCTCGCCACTTTCGG
Source organism: Pyrinomonadaceae bacterium (assembly GCA_035316225.1). Classification (GTDB taxonomy): domain Bacteria; phylum Acidobacteriota; class Blastocatellia; order Pyrinomonadales; family Pyrinomonadaceae; genus 3-1-20CM-3-53-8. Next base: position 799 of record DATHJK010000376.1, on the reverse strand, counting down.
CACAAAGTCTTCGTAGTAAGTTCGCTTGATTAAATCCTCGAACCGCGCTCGCTCGTCCGGCGTGAAGGGTTCCGTCTCGCGGAACATTCCAGCGTTCCTGCCGCGCATGACGTACTCGCTGGAGATTCCCAGCCAGTCGTAAAAACCTTTCATCACGGGCTTGCCCGCGAAGATTCCTATAGAGCCTGTGAGGGTCGAAGGCTCTGCGACGATGCGGTTGGCGTTGCACGCGATGTAGTAACCGCCGGAAGCCGCAAGGTCGCTCATGGAAACCACTACCGGCTTCTTTTGTCGCGCCTCTTCCACAGCATGCCAGATTAAATCGGATGCGAAAGAAGAGCCGCCGGGGCTGTCAATGCGCAGCACAATCGCCTTGATTGTCTTGTCATCGCGCGCGTCGTTGATCGCTTTAACAACTGTGTCAGAGCCTACGGATTGATCCCCGATTGCGCCGTCGTCCGAGCGCCCCGAATTAATCTCGCCGGACGCCTAGATGATCGCTATGCGCTCGCCAGTGTTTAGTCCCAGAGATTCCGGCGAGACCTGACGGTAGTCAGAACCCTTGACCAGATGAAGCCGGTCGGATTGCTTGTAGCCGAGTTGTTGTTTCAACTCTTCTTCAATTTCGCTGCGATACTTCGCGCCGTCAATCAAGCCTGCGTCCTGCGCCTGCCGTGCGTTGAGCGGCGCATTGTCAATTATAGTGCGCACGTCGTCCGGCGATTTGTGGCGCGCCTCTGCTATGGCGTTAACGAAGTGACCGAAGTAATCGTCAAGAATAGAATTGAGGACTTCGCGC